>CAMHCD010000208.1 GCA_946183545.1 uncultured Clostridia bacterium | reverse complement strand
TTCTTGTAAACGCCGTCGATGATCTTGCCGATATACAGATAACGCTCGTTGGTGATGATGGACTCCGCGTCGTCGTCATATTCTTCCTCAACAGCCTTGATGTCGTTTTCAACGTGGCTTTTTGTCGCTTCGTCCAGACTTAGCTTTTCGATAACCTTTTCGTCGCGCTCAAAAATCTTGACCGCGTACCAGCGCTGCTGTTCCTCGGGCATGTCGTGCACGCAGGCTTCCTCAATATGCGCAATAGCGTGCTCAACCGAGCCCTCAAAGGTGTGCTTGGGAACAGGCTTTTTGTTCTCGGCAGCCTTGATAGCTTCCTCGGCTGCTTCCAAAATACCCTTGTTCTTCAAAGCGGAGATCTCTACCACAGTGCAGCCCAGCGCGCGGCTAAGCTCCTTGGTGTTGATCTTAACGCCTGTTTTTTCCACAACGTCCATCATGTTGATGGCGACAACAACGGGGATGCCCAGCTCGCAAAGCTGCGTTGTAAGGTACAGGTTTCTTTCAAGGTTGGTGCCGTCAACGATATTCAGTATAGCGTCGGGGCGCTCCTCTATCAAATAGTTACGGGCAACTACCTCCTCCAGCGTGTAAGGGGAGAGTGAGTATATGCCCGGAAGGTCGGTGATGGTAACGTCACTGTGCTTTTTTAGCTTGCCTTCCTTTTTTTCTACGGTAACGCCCGGCCAGTTGCCGACGAATTGGTTTGCGCCCGTAAGCGCGTTGAACAGCGTTGTTTTACCGCTGTTAGGGTTGCCTGCAAGGGCAATCGTCATCTTCATAGTTGTTCCTCACTTTGTTTTGAATTTCGGTTAGCTACAACTAACTAAATTGCGAATCATCTCAGCTAACCGCGCGTTATGACGCGCCGTTTAACCGACGTATTGTAACGCCGACTATTTCAAAGGCGCGCTGACTCCCGGGGCACCCGGGACCACTTCTACCATCTCGGCGTCAGCCTTGCGGATAGAAAGCTGATAGCCGCGGACGGTTATTTCCATAGGGTCTCCCAGCGGAGCGACCTTTATCACCTTGATCTCAACGCCCTTGGTTATACCCATGTCCATGATACGGCGCTTTACCGCGCCCTCGCCGTGGAGCTTTTTTACCACGCAGGAGCTGCCGACAGCTACCTCTCTTAATGTTTTCATAGCCTGATTCCCTCCTTAAATCATAATCTTTTGCGCCATTTCCTTGCTTATGGCAATACGCGCGTTTTTTACATTGACTATAAGATTGCCGCCCATAGAGCTTACAACCGTTACAACAGCGCCGGCTACAAAGCCCAAGTTTTGCAGGTGCGCTCTTACATCGGCATTACCGCCGACGCGTTTTATAATATTTTCTTCGCCGATAACGGCGAGTGTCAATGGCATAATGTGACCCCTTTTCGGAAATGATAATAGTTAGTGATTGCTAACCGGATGGTATAAAACTAATCGTCCTTGTTTTGTGACAGTGATAGCTGACGGATCACCCGCAAAAACTGCCGCAAATCGCACAAAGCGTTAAGCGATTCCTCGCTGACGCCGTGTTCCATACAGCAAGCGTCCTCGTAGGCGGTCTTTTTGTCAACGCCCAAGTCGGTCAATAAACAGTAGATCGTTGAGTGCCGTTTTATGACATATTCAGCGGTTTTTTCGCCTTTTTCGGTCAGCTCAACGGTTCGGTCGGGACGGATATAAATATACCCGGCAGCCTCCATCTCTCTCAGCGCAACAGAAACCGTTGGTTTTGTTACTCCCAGCTCCCGGGCGATATACGCGCCGCGCACCAAGCCGTTATCACGAAGGCGATAGATTATCCTCATATAATCTTCTGTCTTTTGATTTAGCTCCATAGATGACACCCCGGTAAAAGGTTAGCGTAAACCAACCCGTCCGCAAACTATAAAAGTCAGGCGGTTAGCCTGACCTTACTGTAATAGTATAGCAGATGGTTTATAGTTTGTCAAGGGTTTTGAGCTCAGATCATTATAAATCCTCGTTCAGGTGCTTTTTGAGCGCGGCAAAGGTGGTGGAGCTGATAACGTGCTCAATTTTGCAGGCGTCGTTCACGGCGTTTTCCTTGTCAACGCCCAGCCGCATAAACAGCTCGCTCAAAACGGTATGGCGCTCATAGGTGCGCTCGGCTACCTCCAGACCGGCTTCGGTAAGAGTGATCCCGCCGTCCTTGGCAACCGTAATATAACCGCCCTCACGCAGTATACCCATTGCGCGGCTGACGCTCGGCTTTGAGTAACCAAGCTCCGCGCCGACGTCAATAGCGCGTACAAAATGCCTTTGCTTGCTTAGAACATAAATAGTTTCCAGATACATTTCACCGGATTCTTTAAGTATCAAAGCCTTCACCTCCGCCGGTTGTTTCTGTTATTATAGCATAATTATTTGCGGTTGACAACCCTTAGAGAATAAACGTAAAGCCTCCGGACATGAAGGTTATGAATGTTATGTATGTTAATTTTTGCATTTACCCTACAATTAAAAAAAAAATAAAAAAATAATTTTTATTTTTTT
>CAMHCD010000207.1 GCA_946183545.1 uncultured Clostridia bacterium | reverse complement strand
CCGTTGTTCTTGCAGTACGTAGCCGCGTCAACGTCGGAGTTGGAGCGGAACGAACGCAGATCCATAATATGTACCTCGCTGTAGTTCTGGGTAAGGTAGGATACAAACGCGTTGCCGTAGCTCTCCTTGATAACAGCTATCTTTTTGTTGGGGGTAGCGTTTTCGGATTCGGACTTGAGCACAGTCAGCGGATTGTCGCCGAAGATGAACGCGCCGTAGGTGTTGGAGCCTGCTTCGGCGTTCTCGTAATACGGACTGTCATAGGTCTCGGTGTTGCCGCCCTCGTAGTGCAGCTCCATGGTTACGGAGTACGGGAACTCCCAGTAATGAACCGCGTCGGTGGTAAGACCGGAAGCAAGGTTGCTGAAGCTGCCTGTAAAGCCCTCTATCGTTTTTTCGGTGCAGCTTTCAAGGCTGAGCGGAGTCAGCTTGTTGGTGTCGGCAAACGCCTTGTACGCGTAGTACGCGCCTAAACCTGTCCAGTGATGGTCGGAGTTGAAGTAGATGTATTCCTTGTTGTGCTCCGCCAGGTAGTTGTAGGCGTTGATGGGGGTAACGCTCTTGCCCATAGCGGCGTAAGCCGCCTTGATATTTGCGGACTGCGAATTGGTCTGCACATCGTTGTCCTTGATGCGCTGAGGCAGACCGTATTCGGTGTGGTTGGGGATGATCATGCTGTAGACCGTTATGCCGGACAGCTTGTCCGCCAATGAGGTCACGGTCTCGGCGTAAGACTGAGCGGAAGAATCGCTGCCGCCGAACAGCTCGTAACCGGCGCCCTTCCAGCTGTAGATCGTGCCGCAGTCAACTCCGGCGGAGTTGTCGTCGTCGATCTGAGGAGTTACGAAGTTGGTGATGGAAAGCGGATCGCCTCCGGTCGCGTTAACGGGAGCCGCCGCCGCGGTGGTCGCCTCTGCCTGCTGTTGGGTCTTGGTGTCGGTCGAGATATCCTCGGCGTCCTTGTTGCCGCAGCCGCGGAACATCATGGAGATCAGAAATATCAGCAGTATAAGTATAAGCGCCGCGCCGCCGAGCATGATAACGCGGTTGCGTATCCTGGTACGGTTGCGCCGTCTGTTGGGTCTTCTGCCGGAGGGTCGTCTGTTGTTATAAGACGAGCGGTTATTGCGAGCCGCCTGCCTTCTGCGGTAGTCGCGGCTGTCTATGGTTTCATCAAAATTGTCGAGATCGAAGTAATCGTCACGGTTACGGTCACTCATGGATATCCTCCTTACCGGATACGTTGATTTTATCTAAAACATCACAATCTCAAAACATATATAATCATTATACATCATGTTTGCTATAAATACAAGTCCTTAATTTCTTGATTATTGTCACACAGATTGATTTTCGGTTCAATTTTCAATTATTATTGCGCACGGCTTGATTTTATGATATACTTAATTTTGTATAACAATATTCAATGAAAAAGGTGATGGCAATTGTCTTTTCCACAGGATAAAATCAGGAATTTCAGTATAATAGCGCATATCGACCACGGCAAAAGCACGCTGGCTGACCGTATTTTGGAGCAGACCAACTCCGTTGCCGCGCGTGACATGGAGGCGCAGCTGCTCGACGATATGGAGCTGGAGCGTGAGCGCGGTATCACGATCAAGGCGCGCGCGGTCAGCGTTATCTACAACGCGGACGACGGCGAGCAGTACCTGTTCAACCTGATCGACACCCCCGGTCACGTTGACTTCAACTACGAGGTCTCGCGTTCGCTGGCGGCGTGCGAGGGCGCTATTTTGGTTGTGGACGCGTCGCAGGGAATCGAGGCGCAGACCCTTGCCAATACCTATTTGGCGGTGGACAGCGGACTGGAGATCGTGCCCGTTGTCAATAAGATCGACCTGCCAAGCGCAGACCCCGACCGCGTGATACAGGAGATAGAGGACGTTATCGGTATCCCTGCCGAGGACGCGCCGAAGATATCGGCAAAGGCAGGCATCAATATACACGCCGTGCTCGAAAAGGTAGTCAGCGATATCCCGGCTCCCACCGGCGACAGCAACGCTCCGCTGCGCGCGCTGATTTTTGACAGCTACTACGACAGCTACAAGGGCGTTATAATATATGTTCGCCTTAAAGAGGGTCAGATCCACCCCGGCGACGAGTTCAAGCTGATGTCTACGGGCAGTGTGTTCAACGTGGTAGAGTGCGGCTTGATGCACGCGACCCAGCCCGAAAAGACCGACGGTTTGTATGCCGGCGAGGTAGGCTACATCACGGGCTCCATCAAAACCCTTGCCGACGCAAAGGTGGGCGACACCGTTACCCTGACCGCCAACCCTGCCGCCGAGCCGCTTCCCGGCTACCGCGAGGCTCAGCCGATGGTGTTCTGCGGTATCTATCCCGTGGACGGCGCAAAGTACGGCGACTTAAAGGACGCGCTTGAAAAGCTGCAGCTCAACGACGCGGCGCTCTCCTTTGAGCCGGAAACCTCCGTTGCTCTGGGCTTTGGCTTCCGCTGCGGCTTTTTGGGACTGCTGCACATGGAGATCATCCAGGAGCG
>CAMHCD010000206.1 GCA_946183545.1 uncultured Clostridia bacterium | reverse complement strand
AAGGAAGAAGCCGGGATAAAAGATATCAGCGCGCAGGAGATCATCGGCAGCACGGAGCCGTCGCAGTCCGGCGAAACTGACAATAAAACGGAGAACGCCGCGGATAACACGCCCGTTTTAACCTTGACTCAGAAGAACAGCGACTTCGTCGGCTGGCTCAGCATCGAAGACACAGTGATAGATTATCCCGTTATGAAATCCGATGAGAGCGATCCCGAGTTTTATCTGCACCGTGACTTTGACAAAAACTATTCCTTTTCGGGAACGCTGTTCATCGGAGAGGGCTGCGACGCCGATTCTGACGCGTTTGTTATATACGGTCACAATATGAATTCCGGCTCGATGTTCGGCAGCCTCGACAGTTATAAAAACGGCGGCTTTGCGCTGGAGCACAAGGATATAGTTTTCCGCACGCAAAAGGAAAACCGTGTGTACCGCGTTTTTGCTGCCTTTCAGACAAAAATTTTGCCGGAGGATTCCGACGAATTTGCGTATTACCGCTCGGTGGGCGAGCTGAGTAAGGAAGAATATAACGCCGCGCTTGAAAATATACAAAAGATGTCGCTTATCTCGCTTAATGAAGCTCCAAAATACCCGCAGCAGATAATGTTTTTGTCTACCTGCTACTATCATACCGATCAAGGCAGATTCGTCGTAGCCGCATATCGTATCAAATAATGATAACTTGTTAAACTGTACCGCCGCACCTTGTGTACGGCAGCTATTTTATGTCTATAGACAAAAAAAGCGGCGCGTTTATGAATATTGTAAGATTTTTGTAACGAATTTAAAGTAAAACACACAAAAATACTTGAAATATGCAAAAAAATTGTGTTAATATATAGATTGGTATCTTCAATTAGATTGGAGGAGTGTGTATTGGAAGAAGAAAATGCTCCTAACAGTATGCCGGATGAAGTGGTATTATCGGCGGATGATGACAAAAAGGGAACGGAATCAAAAGCTTCGGAATCCGAAAAAAACACGGAAGCCAAGGCTTCAAAATCCGAAAAAAACTCAAAGCCCGATCAAAAAAATCCGTCGAAGAAAAAGCCCAAGGGCAAGCCGCGAAAAAAGAAAAAAACCACCAAGCAGCTTGTCATCGGCGTGTTGATCAAAATAGGGGTGATCGTGCTTGTTGTATGGGGAGTGTTCACCTTTGTACTTGGGATCACGATCCATTACGGCAACAATATGCACCCTATGGTGCGCGACGGCGATCTTGTAATAACCCTTCGGCTGCAAAAGCCGTATATCAACGCGGCGGTGATGTACCGGCACGACGGCAGAACGACCGTCGGCAGGGTTATCGCGATGGAGGGCAGTGTTGTTGATATATCTAAAAACGGCACCTTTACCGTCAACGGTAACGCCCCGTCCGAGGAAGTATTTTATCCGACCTATCCCGCGGACGGCTCAGATATACAGTATCCGTACACCGTACCCGAGGGCAAGGTATTTATCCTCAACGACTTTCGCGAGGATACAAACGACAGCCGCAGCTTCGGCGCAGTAGATACCGGCAATCTGCAGGGCACCCTGCTGCTCACCATGCGGCGCAGAGGCTTTTGATATGCCTCATAAACTTTACCGTTATCCTTTAGGATGACGATTTCCCGCCATACGCGGGAACACAAACAGTCAGCAATTCAATTGCATATAAAATCTTTTCAATATAACAAAGGAGGAAAAACAATGAAGAGATTTAAAAAGCTCATGGCGATACTCATGGCAACCGCGCTGATCATGTCCATCGCCGCAATTTCCGCTTCGGCGGCAGGCTACACAGCCATCAACGGTACTACAACTTCATTTAAAAAAGACGTAGTTGTAGACAGCGATGCAAACATCCCTCATGAAACTTTCAGTTTTACAATTGAATCCGGTACTGCACAACCTGCTACTTCAAGCACTGTAGCTGTTCATGCAGGACCCAACCCCAATGCTGTGGTAATCGGCACGGCTTCTTTTGTTTCGAATGATAACACTACAGCCGGAACTCCCAGTGACGCTACTGATACGACTAAAAAGTATGCAGAGAAAACTGTTAGCGTCAATTTCACCGGTGTTACCTTCAACGAACCCGGTATCTACCGTTATCTGGTTAAAGAGACCGCGGGTACAACAGCCGGTATGACCTACGACAACAGAACCTTATCTCTTGACGTCTATGTTATTGATAACAACGGAACTCTTGAAGTGAACCAATATGTGCTTCATGAAGGTCAGGGAACGATCAGTTCTAATAATACAAGCGGTTCTGACGGTCAAGAAACAAAAGTAGCCGGTTTTATTAACTCCACCACTTCTCATCAAATTGAGTTTGGTAAGGAAGTTACCGGTAACCAGGGCTCCAAGGACAAATACTTTGCTGTTAAAATCCAGTTGACCCCTGATGCCACTCATGTTATCGCTGATAACAGTACATTCCCTGTAGTTATGACAGCAGCTGAAACGCAGCCTACTCCCTCAGCCGCAACCAATACTGCTTACACCGCAGAAGCTATGGCGGAAAAGAATAACGTTGATTTTCTTACCGGCGGTCAGCTGAAGGGCGGTCACACATTCTATCTCAAGGATGGTCAGTATAT
>CAMHCD010000205.1 GCA_946183545.1 uncultured Clostridia bacterium | reverse complement strand
AAAAACCGTGCGCGGCTTGTCGGCGGTTTTACAGCCGTACGGATTTTTATGGCTGTTATGTGATGAATGAACGAGGTTATTATGAGACAGACGATCCCTATAAATAATGACTGGGAATTCACGCCCACATGGACGGATGAATTTTTAGGCGGCGGGGGAGAGGCAGAGTCCGTGCGCCTGCCGCACACCTGCAAAATCACCCCTTACGATTATTTTGACGAGCATATTTACCAAATGGTTTGCGGCTACCGCAAGCGGCTTGATTTATCTGAGCGCAAAAACCGCAGCGTATTTGTGCGCTTCGGCGCGGCGGCGCATTACGCCAAGGTGTACCTTGACGGTGAGCTGATCGGCGAGCATAAGAGCGGTTATACCGCGTTTGAGTTCGAGTTGATCACGGACAATCCCGCACCGCTTTTGGCGGTGGAGCTTGACACCCGCGAAAGTCTTAACTTTCCGCCCTTCGGCAAGGTCATTGATTACCTGACCTACGGAGGTCTTTATCGCGAGGTCGTGCTCGAGTACCGAGAAAGCAGCTATATCGCCGATCTTTTTGCCAAGCCCTCGTTTGAGAGATCCGGAAACGCGATCAACGGAAGCGTCGATTGTGAGCTGGAGATCACCGGAGATGCGGACGAGCTTCGCCTTGTGCTCAGTGAAAAAGGCGGCGCTATTGTTGCCGAAACGACCGTGCCGGTGCAGAATGACGTTACTTTGACCGCGCCGTGTATCAAGCTGTGGGGTCCGTGCGATCCGGTGCTCTATGATCTTTATGCCGAATTGATCAGCGGCGGCGAAGTCATAGACTCGATTTGCCGTTCGATCGGTTTTCGCACGGCGGAATTCAAAAAGGACGGCTTTTACCTCAACGGTGAAAAATTCAAGCTGCGCGGACTTAACCGCCACCAGAGCTATCCGTTTGCAGGCTACGCCATGCCGCGTTCAATGCAGCGTATGGACGCCGATATATTAAAATTTGAGCTCGGCTGTAACGCGGTTCGCACCTCGCACTATCCGCAGTCGCACCATTTTATAGAGCGCTGCGACGAGCTTGGAATGCCTGTGTTTACCGAGCTGCCCGGCTGGCAGAACCTCGGCGATGACGAGTGGAAGGACGTAGCGGTCGAGTCGGTCAAAGAGATGGTTCGCGAATACCGCAACCACCCGTCCATTATTCTGTGGGGCGTTCGCATCAACGAAAGCCAGGACGACCATGATTTTTACGTCCGCACCAACGAGGCGGCTCACGAGCTCGATCCGACAAGAGCCACCGGAGGCGTCCGCTGTCACAAAAACAGCGAGCTGTTAGAGGACGTTTACACCTACAACGACTTTGTACACGACGGTGAACAGCCCGGCTGTGAGCCCAAGGAGGCGGTCACCTCCGATGTGGAAAAGGCGTACTTTATCTCGGAGTACGGCGGCCACATGTATTCCACCAAGGCGTTTGACGACGAGGAACACCGCTTGGAGCATATGCTCCGCCACGCGCGTGTCCTCGATTCAGTCGCTTCCTATGATGATATCGCAGGCTCCTTTGGTTGGTGTATGTTCGACTACAACACCCATAAGGAGTTCGGCTCGGGCAACCGGATTTGTTACCACGGTGTTTGCGATATGTTCCGTAATCCCAAAACAGCGGCATACCTCTATGCCGTTCAGCAGAGCGATAAGCCGATACTGAAGCTCAGTTCGTCAATGGACATAGGCGACCATCCGGCAACCAACCGCGGCAGGGTTTATATCATTACCAATGCGGACAGCGTTCGCTTTTATAAAAACGACAGCTTTATTCACGAATACAAGTGTGAAAACCAGGATTATCCGCACCTGAAATATCCGCCTGTTGAAATAACCGATTACATCGGCTCACAGATCGCGGACAATGAGGATTTTACGCCTGAGCAGGCGCAGTATGTCAAGGATATTCTCAACGAAAGCTCGCGCTTCGGTATGAACCATCTTTCGGAGGATTCCATGCGGAAGATGGCGTACCTTATGCAAAAATACGGTATGGACGCCGACTCCGCGTACCGCTTGTACGGCAAGTACATAGGCAACTGGGGCGACAAAAGCATCGTTTTCCGTTTTGAGGCGTACAAGGACGGCGAGCTTGTTCAAAAGCTGAACGTCTCTCCCTTTGAAAAGCGGGTGCTCACCGCCAAGGTCGACCATACCGATCTGACAGAGGACAGCACCTACGATGTTGCGGCAGTGCGCGTGAGCATGACCGACCAAAACGGAAATCCGCTTCCGTATTACTTCGGAGCGCTTGATGTAGAGATAAGCGGCGAACTGGAAATGATCGGCGAAGCTCCGGTTATTTTACGCGCCGGCATGGGCGGCTTTTATGTCCGCACAAAGCGCAAAGCCGGAAAGGCTTCCGTCACGCTGCGCGCTGACGGCTGCGAAAGCGTTGACATCGACTTTACCATCACTGTGAAAGGAGAAACACCATGAAAATTCTTGTACTGGGCGGAGCCGGATATATCGGCTCGCATACGGTTTATCGGCTGATAGAAGAAGGCAACGAGGTAGTAATCTTCGATAACCTTGAGACAGGACACATCGAGGCAGTGCACCCTCAGGCGGTTTTTTATAAGGGAGACCTGAGAAACCGCGCCGAGATCGACAGCGTGCTCGACAAGGAGA
>CAMHCD010000204.1 GCA_946183545.1 uncultured Clostridia bacterium | reverse complement strand
AAAAATAACTGACCTTGATGCGTTTGCCCATCAGCTTGAGCGCCTTTGAAAGCTCTTGCACCAAATTCATTTTAATGTTGAAATTTATCGGCAAATCGGGATTTTGATGTGCCGGGTTAACAGCCTTGCCGACATAAAAATTGATATCCGTAGCTTCCTCAAACAACAGGCGGCTGATAAGCGAAGCGCCGTCGTTGCTGTAGCCCCATTCCTCATAGGAATCGTTGTTTTGAATATAGTCGTTGGCATATTCTACAACCTTGTTGATGGTGATAACACCTTCGGTTACCAAATCGACGCCCTCCAGCTCCGCGATCGGCGGCACATCGCTGCGCTCAAAGCTAAGCTTTGGTTTAAGCGGTTTACGCAGCCACTTTGCGGCAATGGAAGAAGTGGTTCCGCCGCAGATGATATGCTTGCCCTCCTTCGAGAAAAACAGGCTCATCATACGGTCGCAATCGTCCCTGTCGGAAGGAGGACCGAAAAGAATGTTCATCGGCACGCGCTTGCGGATCTTTATAACACAGGCGGTTGCGTCATCGCCGGGTTTACCGCCGTAGAGCCGGTTGACCTCGTCGATCAGCAGCGTGGAAAGCACCTTAGCAGTGAAGCCGCCTCCTGACATACCCAGCATATATTCGGCAATATCTTCCCATTTCCATCCGAAGTTATAGGCAATACCGATCCCGGCGTGAGGACAGCCGTCGCTCATGGCGATGATGATGTCATCCTCCTGTAGGCGGATAACAGATTTGTATATCGTTTTTCCGCCGATACTGAGCTCGGTTTTGGCGTAATCGAAAAGAGCGCCGTCGCGAATATAGATGATGTGAGGGTTATCATATTGGATCAACTCAATGGTACGGGAGTTGATGATGTGCATAATGGTAAAGGTAGAGTAAGCAACGCCGCGCACCGAGCAGACAGGGAGCGTTGCGGCAATGGTAGACACACACTCCTCCAGCGGTAGGCCTGCCGCCATCATAGTTGAAATGATCTTGGAGGTGAGCGTAGACAAAATACTCGCCTTTACGCCGCTGCCCATACCATCCGCCAACACAATTACGGTAGAATCCGCGCCCTGCTCTACTATATCGATATGATCGCCGCAAAGCTGTTCGCCGTCGTGGTTAATGCTTTTATAGCCGATTTCCGCACATAAATCATTCATCCGTAATCGACTCCTTCAGCTTTGACATGGCAATTTTTGTTTCGGCAGCAGTTTCTCCAAGCAGCGAAGCGATCTCCTGTACTATACGCATTTGCTTATCGACTACCTTGTCGGCTACCTCCACCGTTTGACGGCTGATATCCTCCTTGCGGCGGCGTGCGGTTTCCTCCTCGGTGACGTCCGTCATAATGCAGATCAGCATATTGCTCTCTGTGTCGGGAACGACTGTCATTTCCACATAGCGGTCATACTCGGCTAAAAATGTACGCTCGTTGTATATACCGCGGTGAGTGGACTGCACGTTCATAAACGGCATAGGATCGAGGATCCGCACTACCTGCGTACCCATTACATCCGACGCGGCGCGCAAATTCAATATCTTCAGCGCGGCGGTATTGATCTGCTGCACCTCCAGCAAATCGTTAACGACTATCAACCCGTTGGGTGTGTTTTTAACGATCGTGTCCGAAAAGCTTTCCGCTTTGTCTTTCAAAAACGGCAGACACATAGAGATTTCCGCCTTGCCCTGATAGATGGCGACTGCCTTTTCGCGGCAGGTATCGTAGCCGCAGGAACCGCAGTTCAGCTCCTGAGAGGGCTTGAATTTACCCATTTGCCGCAAAATTTGGCTGATCTCATATTCAGAGGGCTTTGCCGAACGCTGCGCGATGAACTCGAATATCTTCTTCGTCTCGACCGCTTCCGGTTGATCGACCTCGAAATCACGCTTACCGGCGTATTTGGCAACGGCAGCATAGTCACTGACCGGGTTCAGACGGTGCTTTTCCATAACAGGACCGCCTATACAGCTTCCTGCGCAGGCGCTCATTTCAATAAAGGACTTGTGAACATTGCCGTCCTCAATGTCTTTCAGAGCGGCTATACAATTTTCTACGCCGTCAATCGCAAAGTAAGTATAATCCTGCGCCTTTTGCGACATGGTTTTCAGGATACCGCCGGTCGTCGGGAAAAACCGCGCAAGGCTTTTTTCCGTATTGTCGGTTTTCTGTTCGAGGGTGATGTTTTCCTCTTTCAACCACGCGGACAACTCCTCAAAGGTCAGCGTGGCGTCAACAATCCCCTTATAATACTCCGCTTCGTCTTTTTTTGCAACGCAAGGACCGATAAAAACGGTCTTGGCGTTGGGAATACGCTTTTTGATATCCTTGCAGTGTGCCTGCATCGGCGACAGAACGTCGGCAAGATACGGCAAACAGCCCGGGAAATATTTTTGGATCAGCAAATTCACGGAATGACAGCAGGAGGAAATCACGATATCTCTATCCTCATCCTGAAGAATGCGGTCGTATTCACGCTTGACGATCGTCGCGCCCAAAGCGGTTTCTTCAACGTCGTAAAAACCGAGTTTTTTCAGAGCGGTACGCATTGATTCAATGCCTGTTCCGGTATAATTTGCGATAAATGACGGCGCAAGGCTGACGATAACGGGATCTCCGCTTTGCAGCAGAACGCGTACCTTTTCG
>CAMHCD010000203.1 GCA_946183545.1 uncultured Clostridia bacterium | reverse complement strand
AAGCATTACCCGATAAACAATACGTTTGACATATCGAATTATAGCGGACGTATAAAAAAGAGCGGCGCGTGAGAATCCTCAGTCACGCCGCACAGCGGTGCGTCGCGACAGCTCCTTTACGAAAGGAGCCTTTTCCACGTTAACACAAAATTTAACCATCATTATATCAGAAAACATAGTTTTTCTACAAACTGAGCTGCTGTCTGAGTATTGACAGCAGCTTTTTTTCGCGCCTGCTTACCTGAACCTGAGTCATGTTCAGCCGCCGGGCGGTCTGCGTTTGAGTTTGATTTTGAAAATAACGCAGCTCTATCATACGGCGGTCGCGGTCGTCAAGAGTGCGCAGGGCGCTGCGCAAGCTGAGCCTTTCCGTCAGCTCCGCCTGGAAATCCGGCGCGGGGATCTCAAGGGCGCAGCTGTCCTCTTCCCCGTCGCAAGCACTGAGAGATACCGTAGCCTGTGAAGCGGCGATAGCCTCAGCCACCTTTTCACGCTCAACGCCGAGCTTTTCCGCGAGCTGAGATACTGTAAGCTCTCCGCTGTTTTGCAGGCGGCTGATTTTAAGCCCGAGCTCCTTTATTGAGCGGCTGACGCGCATACTGCCGCCGTCGCGGAACAGGCGCTTGATCTCCCCCATTATTACGGGAAAGGCGTAAGTGGAAAAGCAGTAGCCCAGCGATTCGTCAAAGCGGTCGATCGCCTTGCTGAGTCCCAGACAACCGGCGGCGTACAGCTCCTCGTACTCTATGCCCTTGTCCGAAAACCGTTTGCAGCAGGCGTGAACCAGACCCAAATGCCGTTTTGCGAACGCGTTGCGGTCGTCTGTCATACGGCGAGCGACTTTTCGAGAGTAACGGTTGTGCCGCGTCCGGGCTTGGAAGTGACGCGCACCCTGTCGCAAAAGCTCTGCATCACGGCAAATCCCAAGCCGGCGCGCTCCTCCTCCGGCGCGGTAGTAAACAGCGGCTCCATTGCCTTTTTTACGTCCTCTATGCCGCAGCCGCGGTCGCGGATCTTGACTGTGACGCGGTTGTTATCGAGCACGGCGGCTGTGATGAAAATATCTCCGCTTTGGTGACGGTAGCCGTGTACTATGCAGTTGGTCACCGCCTCGCTCACGGCGGTTTTTAAGTCGCTGAGCGCCTCTACGGTGGGATCAAGGTTCATGACGAACGCCGCCACCGCGGCGCGCGCAAAGGCTTCGTTACAGCTTTTTGACGGAAAGCTGAGCTTCATTTCGTTGCGCTTGTTCATTGCATCACCCCCAGAGATTCCAGTCCCGACATAGCAAAAATACGGTAGATCTGTTCCGGCACATTCACAACTCGCAGCCGTCCGCCCATCAGCTTCATCTGACGGTAACGCCCCATCACCAGCCCCACTCCAGAGGAATCCATAAACCTCACTCCGCCGAAATCCAAACAAAGCACCTTCGGCTTAAGCGACTGAGCCGCTCCGTCAATTGCGGTGCGCAGTCCGGCGGCGGCGTCATGGTCTATCTCGCCGTCTATGTAGGCAGTCAGCACCTGATCGTGATACTCAGTTTGCAGCATAATCAAACATCCTTTCTACAATAAAAAAGCTCCACACTAATCATAACTTAGTATGGAGCAAAAAATTTGTTTTATTCTGTTGTCGAACCGATTTTATATTTGAACCGACGGCATCAGCCTCTGGTTTTGACCGCGTCAAGAGCTTTTACAACGCCTGTGCTCTCTGCGCCCGCGATCTGATAAAAGTTGAAAATTGCGGTGAGCTTACGGGATTTATCAAAGTAATATACGGTTTTTGCAAGGTTTTCGTCTGTCAGCGACTTTTTTTCAGCTGTAGCAACTGCTTCGTTGTTCTGACTCGACGCCTTTTTGAGCTTGTCATATTCGGCAGTGATAGCGGCTTTTACGCTGCTCTGCGCTTTCTTTGTGTCGATATTTGAAAGGGCGACAACGTCGTCGGTGCTCAGCCTCTGCCCTGTTTCAACGTTGATGTTGTATACATTAAAGCCGCTGGAGGGAGAATCAACGGTACGCGTTTCAATTACAATGCTTAGGATATTGTCGTTAAGACAGGCAACGTAATCGGTACGCGATACAGCGGTACCGTCCTTAAACCCTGCCATAGCGTCAAACAGGCTTTGATACTTGTTGTGGATATCGTCGTTTATAGCTTTAGCGTCCGCGCTGCTCATGCTAAGCTGCGGCATACGGCTGGGCGCACTTTGGAGCTTGAGCTTTTCTTCGCCCGTTATCTGAAAATCTCCGCTGTAAGGCAGATTATACTTGACCTCGGAGTAAACATAATCGTCAACGTTTGTGCTGTATTTTGTCGCTTCCTCGGTAGTATCCTGAACCTCGGACGACGAGCTGCCGCCCGTACCGCCAAATGGGAGACTGCAGGAACACAGCGACAATGCAAACGCGCCGGCAAGCAACGCGCAAATAACCTTTTTCATCAATAACTACCACCTTTCCGTTTTTCTCATTGTAGCATAGTTCCGCGCAATATGCAATATCTCATGCTTAAGCAAATAAAAAAGAAATATCAGAAATAATAAAATATTACTTGTATTTTTCCAAAACCCGTGATATAATAGTTGTCGGTTATTAACAAGGGCCATTAGCTCAGCTGGGAGAGCGCCAGGTTCGCAATCTGGAGGTCAG
>CAMHCD010000202.1 GCA_946183545.1 uncultured Clostridia bacterium | reverse complement strand
GAAACAGAATGACGGTGAAACGGTCAAAGGCGATATTTATACGCTGGACTACGCAAAAGAAGTCGAGCGGGTTTCGCTCCTGTCCTGTCCGGTAACGCAGGTCACTTTGTACTTTGCCGACGGCAAGGAGGTTACTGTCCCTTATGAATCATTCCACGACGCGATCCACGAATTGATACCCAAACACGGCGCGGTTGATTCATTCCGCTACCGACCGGAGAGCGAGGCGGAGCTTGACTTGATTTTGCGTCGGCTGCATATCAAGCGCGACCGTCAAGCTAACGTCGGCGATTTTGAGCAGCATATTGAGAGCCTGCAAAAAAGCTCCGTCAGAAACAAGCTGCAAAGGGCAAAATCTGAGGTCAAGCCCTCGGAGCCGAAACCGCCAAAAAAGAAAGAGCCGTCATTATGAAAGAGGATATGCGTTCAATACAGCTTCACTTTTTTGTTACGCCGCAGGAAAACACGGTTATCCGTCAGCGTATGGCGGAAACGGGCATTATCAATCAGTCTGCTTATTTGCGCAAGATGGCGCTGGACGGATATATCATTCAGTTGGATATGACCGAGATACATGAGCTGACGCGGCTGCTGAGTATCTGTTCCAATAACCTGAATCAGTATGTGAAGCGTGCCAACGAAACCGGCAGAATCTACGCCGCCGATATTGAGGATTTGTCCGAACGGCTTGACGTTATCAGAGATCAGGTCGGTCTGGTTTTAAGAAAATTTGCGAATGTGACATAAAACCGCTGACTTTTTCAAACAGACGCGTTAGAATGAGCATAGGAATATTTTCCAAAATTCAGAAAGGGGGCGCCGATTATGCGTCTGTTGTTAAAATTTATATCGTTGCCGTTTATTCTTATCACATGGGTTCTGTATGGAGTGTGCAGATTGCTTGTTCTCGTTTCGGGCGTGATTCTCGGGATTTTGTCGGGATTAACGCTTGTCGCTGCAGCAGTGCTGTTCTTCAAGGCGGGCGTGCTGCCCGGCGTAGCTTTTCTGGCGATCGCCTTTCTCATCAGCCCTTACGGTTTGCCGCGGCTGGCGGCGTGGCTGACGGGGAAGATCGGCGGTATCAATTATGCCTTGCGGGATTTTCTCGCAAGCTGAATCAATTATGTGCGGGGCGTTTCGTCGTCCCGCTTATTTTTTTGGAGGTGCAAAATGAAATATCATTTACCTGTTTATCTTCACTCTGCCAATTACGCAAAGGAGTTTCAGGAAACAATTGATTACCGCGCTTCATTCCGGTTGAATCTGCAATGCCGTGACGCAATCTGTGAAGCGATCGACGCTCACTATCGAAATGACCGTTTGGATGAAGCTGCGGTACGTGAGGTGGTCGAGCAATTCGGTTATGAGCGGACAATGGTTGTCCTCGCCAATACGGTACGTATGAAAGATTGGGACAGGCGGTTTTCTCCCGACAACCGCAAGTGGGCTGATACGATTCCTTGTCCGTGTGATATGCTCGGCGAAAGAGGAAGGCAATTTTTGACCGATAAGGATCACCCCAGACTGGTTGATTTGTTTATCACTCAGGTTAGGAAGGACTATGAGCGTGAGCATAAGCCGTCTGTAAAAGCGGCTCTGAAAGATAACGCCGCGCAAACAGCGGCGGAGCAAAACCCGCGTAAGTGTAAAGAGCCGGAGAGATAATCGGCTATGGCAACCACTCGTCTTATGCCGCTGCATATCGGCAAGGGCAGGACGGTATCGACCGCGATAGCCGATGTGATCGACTATGTAGAGAATCCGCAAAAGACGGATAACGGCAAACTGATAACCGGCTACGCGTGCGACACACGGACAGCCGATGCGGAATTTCTGTTATCAAAGCGGCAATATTTTCAGCAAACGGGCAGGCGGCGCGGCGACGACGTGATCGCCTATCATCTGCGGCAAGCCTTCAAGCCCGGCGAGATCACACCGGAGCTGGCAAACGAAATCGGGCGCGAGCTTGCCATGAAGCTGACGAAGGGCAACAACGCTTTTGTCGTTTGCACTCATATAGATAAGCACCACGTACACAATCACATCATAATCAATTCCGTCAATCTTGATTGCACGCGGAAATTCCGCAACTTTTGGAACTCTTCTTTTGCGATCCGCAGGATCAATGACAAGCTCTGCTTGGAACACGGATTGTCGATCGTCGAGAATCCGAAGCCGAGCAAAGGGCATTACGGCACATGGCTTGGCGACGGACAAAAGGTTTCCTATCAGGAGCAGCTGCGCCGTATCATTGATACCGTGCTGGAAGAAAAGCCAACGGACTTTTCCGACTTTCTGGAAAAGCTCAAAAGCTACGGTGTTACCGTCAACACAGACAGAAAAAATCTGCGGCTGAAAGTACCCGGTCAAACGAAATTCACGCGCTGCAATACGCTCAAAGGGGACTATACCGAGCAGGCGATCCGCGAACGGATAGATGGTAAGCGCACCGTTACGCCAAAGCGCGGCGAACGCAAGCCGCAGCCCAAAGTCGGTTTGCTCATTGATATTGACGCGGCGATCCGCAGCGGCAAGGGCGCGGGATATGAGCGCTGGGCAAAGGTTTTCAACCTCAAACAACTATCGCAAGCAGTCCTCTATCTGAAAGAGCACGGCGACCTGAGTTATGAGGAATTGAAGGAGCGCACAGCGGCGGCGGTCACGCG
>CAMHCD010000201.1 GCA_946183545.1 uncultured Clostridia bacterium | reverse complement strand
CAATTGAACAAAAGGGCGCGGCAGACCGCAAGGCGGCTGTGGGCGTGATAGCCAACTCCGAGCGTGAGCTGGTACAGGGCATTTTGTCCGCAACAGCCGGCAGAAATATTTAACCAAATACCATTGAGGTGACTTTTTTGAAACTGTATAAGGCGCTGAGGATCATCGGCGCAATACTTGCCGCGGCAGGTCTTATCGGTATAGGCGCAGGACTGTTCGCGACGTCATCCATGATCGTGGCGGTAGGCGTTCGAGCCTTGTCCGCGATTACCGTTGTGTCGGGCGTTGCGCTCGGCGCGGGAGTTGCCGCGATCGGCACAGGCACCATTCCCCCGCTTATTCAGTCGCTGCGGCAGCAAAGCAACAACCGCATGCTTGAGGACAAGCGCAAAAACGATCAAAAGGAGTTTTCCGAATATGCAAAGGACAGCCTGAATCCCGAAAAAACGCGCGCGCGCCTGGAGCAGCTGCGCGATCATAACGAAAATCTGAGCAAGCTGGTAGACATCTGCCTGCGCCAGATGGATAGAATCGACACCTATCAGGACAGACACAAAAGCCTGCTGGAGGCTAACGAGGCTATCTATTTGGAGGACACCATTGAGGTGATCGACGAAAGCGAGCGGCGTATGTGCCACAACTTCCGCAACATCATCAACTGCTGCATTCTGGTAGAGTACACTGACAGCGGAGCGGAGGAACTGGACCAGGACATCATCAACACCGCCCTTGCCGACAACGAGGAAGAGCTGTCAAGCGTATCGACCCTGCTCAAATATTCGGTAGCGTACATAAACAACTACAACCGCAACGGCGTTCAGGATCGAACCGAGCTTGACGCTTGGCTTAAAATCATGAAAGCATCCATGGGAGGAGAAAATGAAAAAGCATAAAAGAATTCTTTCAGCAGCTCTTTCGCTCGCCGTCCTCGCGGGAGCGGCGGCAGGCTGCACCAAATATGAATCAGGCAGCGAAAAAGTATACTCCTACGAGGAGGCGGTCAAGGAGCTCAAAGCCTTTAACGACCAAATCAAAGCCGACTACGTTGAACCTCAGCTCGACATATACAATACCGAGAATGAGATCAAAACTCTGGCGGACATCAAAACATTTCCGCTGACAGTGGAGGGCAAGGGCAGCATCAACATAGAGGTTGCTGCTGCTACCGAAATGAGCAGTTCCTCCCCTGACGACTGGATGAACGTTGTTGCCGAAAACTTCAACAAGAGCGGCGCGGAGATCGACGGAAAAAGCGTCAGCGTAACCATTCGTAAAATAACCTCCGGCGAGGTGCTTACATATATGACAGAGGGCGACTACCGCCCGGACGTATATGCCCCCAGCTCAAACGCGTGGGGCGAAATGCTGCAATCCAAGGGCGTTGGCACCGTTAAGCTTGCCGACAGGATCGCGGGCAACACCGCCGGCGTGCTTATGGAAAAGGAAACCTATAACAAATTTATCGACAAATACAAAAAAGTAACTCTTGACAACGTGCTTAACGCGTCGCTTGCCGGAGACCTGACATTTGCGTATACCAACCCTTACACCTCGTCAACGGGTCTGAACATCCTCACCGGTATGCTTCATTCCTTTGACAGCAAGGATCCGCTGTCGGAGTCCGCTCAAAAAAAGCTTCTTGACTATCAAAAGAAATCTCCCCCGGTCGCCTACACCACAAGCGTTTTGCGCGATCAGGCAACCAAGGGAATAATAAAGGCGATGGTCATGGAGGAACAGGCGTTCCACAACACGCCCGAGCTGAAAAACTATGTATATACCCCCGCAGGAATCCGTCACGACCATCCTGTTTACACCTTTGACTATGTATCCGAGGAAAAACAGCAGGCGGCAAAGCTGTTTACGGAATTCTGTAAGAACGAGGAATCACAGAAGCTCGCCGACAAACGCGGCTTCAACCTGCACAACGACTACAAAAGCCAGCCAAGCGGTCTTGACGGCGCAGGATATATTGCGGCTCAGAAAATCTGGAAGAAAAGCAAGGACGGCGGCCAGCCGATCATAGCGGTATTCGTTGCAGATATTTCGGGCAGCATGGCAGGCGAACCGATAAACTCACTGAAGGAATCGCTGCTGTCCACCTCATCCTATATCAGCTCCGACAACTACATCGGTCTGGTATCTTACGCCGACAACGTACACATCAACCTGCCCATAAATGTGTTTGACGACGAACACCGCGCGTATTTTTCGGGAGCGGTCAAGGCGCTTGACATCGAGGGCAACACTGCGACCTATGACGCTCTGATGGTAGCGCTCAAGCTTATGATAGAAAAAAAGGAAGATATCCCCAATGCTAAGATGATGCTCTTCCTGCTGTCCGACGGCGAGCAGAACCGCGGCTACGACCTTGACCGTGTCGCGCCGATCGTAGGCGGTCTTAAAATCCCCGTCTATACCATAGGCTACAATCTAAAATCCGATTCTACCGCTGCGGCAGAGCTTAAACGTCTGAGCGGTCTGAACGAAGCCTCGCTTATCAACGCAAGCTCCGAAGATCTTATCAACCACATGCGCAACCTGTTCAACGTTGAGCTGTAAGCACAAAAGTCAAATACCCCTCACGCTTCTTTACGGAAACGTGAGGGGTTTTTATACTAATTCCTGATAGAAAGTAGACTTATATTTTGAGAGGATATTTTTCGCAAGACAAGGCGAAGGACGCATCAAGGCTGGCGCCTTGCAAGGACGACAACGCAGTATTGCGGAAAATAGACCGCA
>CAMHCD010000200.1 GCA_946183545.1 uncultured Clostridia bacterium | reverse complement strand
CGGACGGCGGCGCAGGTCGAGGTAGCGGTACTTTAAGCGCAGCTCCTCGTTTGTGTTGGTGTCGTCAACTATCTCAAAGGGCGGAGTCTGCGCCTTGGACAGCACGCGCAGGTCGTTTACCAAGATCTCGATGTCGCCCGTGGGGATGTCCTTGTTCTTGGCGCTTCTCTCGCATACGGTGCCCTTTGCCGCCAGCACAAACTCGCTGCGGCAGCCGAAAGCCTTGTCAAAAATCTCTTTGTCGGTGGTATCGTTGAACGCGAGCTGCACAACTCCGGTGCGGTCGCGAAGATCAATAAAAATAAGCTGTCCCAAGTCGCGGCAGCGCTGTACCCAACCGCAAACGGTGACTTCTCTGCCCGCGTCCTCAAGGCGCAGGTCGCCGCAGTAATGGGTGCGCTTTAAGCCTGTCATAAATTCTGCCATCTTCTGTTCCTTCCCTCTATATCTCAAATGATTGGTCATCGGCGAGCTGCAAGACCGCGAACTTGTCCGCAAAGCTCTCGTCAAGCGCTAGCTCGGTCTGAGCGCCGGTCTCCATATTTTTCACCTTGGCGGTGTTGGTTTCTATCTCATTATCGCCCAGTACCATGGAGTACTGCGCGCCGATTTTGTCGGCGTATTTCATCTGCGCGCGTAAGCCTCTGCCCACAACGTCGGTCTCGGCTATAAGTCCGCACTGACGCACGTTACGAAGCAGCGTGAACGCCTTGACCTTGGCGGCGTCGCCCATTGTGGCGATATACAGCGCGGTTTTATCGGTATCGGGTATTTCGATGCCCTGAGCGTCCATGACCATCAGCACGCGCTCCAAGCCCATTGCAAAGCCGAGAGAGGGCATGTGCTTGCCGCCCAGCTCCTCGATGAGTCCGTCGTAACGACCGCCTCCGCATACGGTGCCCTGAGCGCCGATGCTGTCGGTGATAAACTCAAACACGGTTTTGGTGTAGTAGTCAAGCCCGCGCACGATGGAGGGATTGACTATGTATTCAACGCCGGCTGCGTCAAGATATTTTCTGACCTCGGCAAAGTGGTTCTCACATTCCTCGCACAGATAATCGGTGATTTTTGGCGCGCCCTCGGCAAGCTTGTGATCCTCCGGGCTTTTGCAGTCTAACAGGCGCATGGGGTTTTTCTCCAGACGCGTCTGACAGGTATTGCACAGCTTGTCTTTGTACTGTCCAAAGTACTCGCGCAGTGCCTGATTGTATTTTGCGCGGCACGCGGGACAGCCGATGGAGTTGATCTCTAAATGCACCTGACTGAGCCCCAACCGGTCAAGCACCGACTGCGCCAGACAGATGATCTCCGCGTCGGCGGCAGGTGACTGTGTGCCGTATTCCTCAATGCCGAACTGGTGGAACTCCCTGAGCCGTCCTGCCTGCGGCTTTTCGTAGCGGTAGCAGGACACAAAGTAGCTCGCCTTGATGGGCAGACCTTCGTTTTCGAGCGCGTGCTCAAGCACGGCTCTTGCCGCGCCCGCAGTTCCCTCGGGACGCAGGGTCACGCTTTCGCCGCCCTTGGTGTCGAAGGTGTACATCTCCTTTTGCACCACGTCCGTGGTCTGACCAACGCCGCGCGCAAACAGCTCGGTGTGCTCAAACACGGGTGTGCGGATCTCCTTAAAGCCGTAGGAACGCGCTTCCTCGCGCATGATGTTCTCAACAAACTGCCAGCGGTAGCTCTGCTTTGGCAGCACGTCCTCGGTGCCCTTTATCTTCTTGGTAATAAGTGCCATATCATCACTCCGTTATTTATACGTTAACTTTTATTATACACCAGAACAGGAGCCAACGTCAACTGTAATTTGCGAAAAAATGCATTGACAAATACGCATTAAGGGCGTATAATACTTTATAGAGGAGCGGGAACACTATGAAACGTAACGATTTGATAAAAGAAATCACTAAAAACGGTTATTACTTAGTGCGGCACGGCTCTAATCATGATGTTTATACAAACGGACAACGCATGGAGGCTGTTCCGCGCCACCGGGAAATCAGCGAACCACTCGCAAAAGAGATTATCAAAAGAACGCAGCGCAAATAAGCCTGACAGGAGGTCATTATCATGAAAGACTCATATGCAATTGTTTTATCGCCTACGGACGATGGTTACGTAGTATATATCCCTGACTTTGATATCGGAACGCAGGGCAAAGACATTACCGAAGCAATCGAAATGGCAAGAGACGCAATCGGGCTTGTCGGCATAACTCTTGAAGATGAAAACAAAGCCCTTCCTACCCCTACTCCTCTGCAAAGAATTGAAGCTGCAAAAGAGGATTTGGTATCGCTTGTGGATGTAGACTTTGACGAATACCGCCGCAAAAACGAAATCCGTACGGTCAAGAAGAATTGTACTCTTCCCGGATGGCTTTGTTATGAAGCAGAAAAAGCGCATATCAATTTTTCACAGGTGCTTCAAAATGCATTAAAACAAGAGTTGAAGATTGCAGAGTAACGTTTTTAAAAAATTGTCGGCTTTGCTCCGCATTGCCGGTAACTGCAACGATTATCAAAACTATAGTAAAACAGTCGGGCAGACAGGTTGCGTAAAAACAAACCTGCCTGCCCGACCTTTTAGTTGTCATCACGAGCATTGCACCCGAGATAACGGCTTATTGATAAAAACTGACGATATAAAATTTGCAAATATCTAATTTTTCAGCGCAGTTATCGGCACTACAAATACGCCGTCAAACCCATTCCGCAGGATTTTGCAATATCATTCCGCAGGATTTCGGGTTTTTATTCCGCAG
>CAMHCD010000199.1 GCA_946183545.1 uncultured Clostridia bacterium | reverse complement strand
GTGGTCATCGACCGCCTCGGCTCCATGTCAAAGCAGCTTATTGATTACACCGACGAACGGCTGGAAAACAACATCTTCATCTCGCCGGAGGAGGCTTTGAAGGGTGCAACGGCACGCTCGCTGCTTATTGTGGTTGATACACATATCCGCGATTCGCTCGAGAGTCCCGAGCTGTTTGACAAGTGCAAGCGCTGCGTTGTGATCGACCATCACCGCAAGTCGGTAAAGCATATAGATACCGCGCTGGTGTTCTGTCACGAGCCGTCTGCGTCGTCTGCGTCGGAAATGTGCACCGAAATCATAAGCTACATGGACGACAAGCCCCTGGGCTATGTTCAGGCGGACGCTTTGTTGAGCGGAATCATGCTCGACACAAAAAACTTTGTATTAAAAACAGGCGTGCGTACCTTTGAGGCTGCGGCATATCTGCGGCGTAAGGGCGCAAATACGCTTACGGTCAAGGAGATGTTCTCGGGCAGCATAGACACCTACCGCGAGAAGGTCGAGATCGTATGCCGCACCGAAATGTACCGCGGCTGCGCTATCTCCAAAACCGATATAATTGCCGACGATATCCGTATGGCGGCTGCTCAGGCAGCGGACGAAATGCTGACGCTCACGGGCGTTACCGCTTCGTTTGTAATGTTCGGCAGCGGCAGTCAGGTCAATATCTCCGCACGCAGCTACGGCAGGGTGAACGTTCAGCTTGTAATGGAAAAGCTCAACGGCGGCGGTCACCAGACGATGGCCGCGACTCAGCTGTATCATATCTCAAAGCACGAAGCCTACGAGCGGCTTATCAAAGCTATAGACGCTGTGCTTGATGAAGTTGAGGATGAACAACAGGAGCAGGATACCGAAAAGGCTAAGGAGAAAGAGAAAGAATCATAGAAGGAGTAAACTTATGAAGGTAATCTTATTGCAGGATATCAAGGCGCTGGGCAAAAAGGGCGAGCTTTGCGATGTGTCAGAGGGTTACGGACGCAATTATCTGTTGCCCAAAAAGCTGGCTAAGGAAGCAAACGCTCAGGCAATGAACGAATACAAAAACGCCGAGAATTCCAAAAACTTTAAAATCGCCACAGCCAAGGCTCAGGCAGAGAGCTATAAAAAAGTCTTAGAGGGAAAAACCTTTAAGATGACCGCCAAGGCAGGCAAGGGCGGCAAGCTGTTCGGCAGCATCACCTCAAAGCAGGTGGCTGACGAGATCAAAAAACAGTACAGCATCGCCGTTGACAAGCGCAAAGTCGTGCTTGAACGCGATATAAAGGAGTTCGGCACCTACAGTGCGGAGGTTAAGCTCTATACCGGAATCTCCGCCGATATCGAGATCCAAGTCAGCGAGGCTTGACAGATACATCTCCTTTCTGAAAACATATAAAGGAGACAGCGCGACTGAGGGTGGGTGTGCGCCGTAGCTTCCGGTATGACAGGAAGCAAAGTTGAGTAATACACCCCAAAAACAATCGTAGAGAAAAAACTATGGACAATAACTACATCAGCGAGTACAGCACATCTACAATGCCATACAGCCCCGAGGCGGAGCAGGCGGTGTTGGGCGCCATCATCCGGGATAACTCCGTGTTTGACAAGGTGCTCGACCACATAAAAACGCCCGACTACTTTTACGTCTCCCTGCATAAACAGATCTACGAGCAAATGCAGGAAATGATGAATTACGGGCAGGCAATTGATTTTGTAACGCTGTTCAACCAACTACAACAGAATAAAACCTTTGACGAAGCGACGGGCAAAACCTATCTGTTTGATTTGGCAGAGAACTGCCCTTCGGTTTCCAATGCGCCGTCCTACGCAAAAATAGTTGAGGAAAAGTACCGTCTGCGCCGTTTGATACAGGCGTCACGTGAGATAATCGACGATGCCACCGCAGGCGAGGACGATCCTTCCATTTTGATAGATGCGGCGGAGCAAAAGATTTTTGATATACGCGGCAGCAGCGAAAAGGGTGGTCTGGAGCGGCTGAGCTCGGTCATTTTGCAGACCTTCGACCGTCTGGATTCGCTCAACCGCGAGGCTGACGACAGCATAAAGCCCGTATCGACCGGCATAGGCGACCTCGACAGGGTAATCACGGGACTAAACCGCAGTGACCTTATCATCCTTGCCGCGCGACCCGGTATGGGCAAGACCAGCTTTGCGCTCAACATAGCGCGCAATGTGGCGGTAACAGGCAAAAAGACCGTCGCGTTTTTCTCGCTGGAAATGTCTCGCGAGCAACTTGCCAGTCGTCTGCTGTCCTCAGAGGCGCAGGTGGGAGGCACAAAGCTGCGCACAGGCAGGCTCAACGACGAGGAGTGGAGCCGGCTTATTCCCGCCAGCGACGTTCTTAAAAATGCCGAGATTTTTATTGACGATACCCCGGGTATCACTATTACCGAAATGAAGTCCAAGCTCAGACGGCTGCGCCATGTGGATTTGGTGGTAGTCGACTATTTGCAGCTTATGAGCAGCACACGCCGAATCGACAGCCGTGTAAACGAGATTTCGGAGATCACACGAAGCTTAAAGATTTTGGCTAAGGAGCTCAATGTTCCGGTCATAACACTTTCTCAGCTTTCGCGTGCGTCCGAGCAGCGTCCCGATCACCGTCCGCAGCTTTCCGACCTGCGTGATTCTGGTTCTATCGAGCAGGATGCGGACATAGTGCTGTTCCTCTACCGCGAGGGCTACTACGATAAGGACGGCGGCGAGGATGCGGCGGCACCTCAGGCGGACGTGAACTCCGGCGAGTGTATCGTCGCTAAGAACCGTCACGGC
>CAMHCD010000198.1 GCA_946183545.1 uncultured Clostridia bacterium | reverse complement strand
TAAAAATACATCTTGACAGGAATAATATTTTGTGGTAATATCCCCTTATCAAATGATGTTTTTTATGAAAATCGGGAGGGTTTCGGTACATATCCCCATTATGGTACATTTTACTATTTTACTCCCCCGAAGGGTCGTTGTCAAGAGCTTTCGGCAAACTTTTTACACTTTTTTAATTCTTTTTTAACGGTTAATGCTCCAAAGGAAAATAACGCCTTTGGAGTGATTTTTTACCGTAAAAGAAACACGCGGCGACGTTGATTGTTTTTGCTGATCTCTCACCGCGCAAATCACCCTTGACAAAGCGACAAAGCAAAGGTAAAATGGGGATGTATAAATGTAAAAAATGCGGAGTGCGGGATTCAAGATCACGAATCCCTCATCAAAAAGGAGATAATCATGCCGGTTTACCGCATCGCCAAGCTTAACATAAAAATCGAACCGCTGTACCCCGAAACGGAGCAGCGGCTGCAGCCGTTTGCGGCTCAAAGCGGCGCGGTCGATTTTGACGCGTCCGTAACACATGACGATGTGGCGGAGTACTTTGCCACGCACGAGGACAACTGTCCTCCCCACTTGGCGGAGGGCGCGCTGATTTTGACGAACATCTGCAAAACAGTTTTGAAAGACTACGACGGCTGTTTTTTCCATTCGTCCAGCCTTATGATGGACGGTGAAGCTTATCTGTTCACCGCGCAGAGCGGCACGGGCAAATCGACTCACACCCGATTGTGGCGAAAGCATTTCGGCGACCGCGTCACCATGATAAACGACGACAAGCCTATCATCCGCAAAATCGACGGCAGGTTTTGGGTATGCTCTACCCCGTGGATGGGCAAGTCGGAGATCGGCACAAATATCGACGTACCGATAAAAGCTATTTATGTGCTTAAAAGAGGAGCCGAAAACAGCGCCGAGCGAGTAAGCGTTGCCGGAGTTTTTCCGCAGCTTCTCGAGGCGACTCTGCTGCCAAAGGACGCTGATAACATGCAAAAGCTGCTGTGCCTGTTTGACGGTCTGTTCTCTCAGGTACCGCTGTTTTTACTGCGCTGCAACCAAGACGAAGAAGCCGCCGTTGTTGCCTTCAACGCGGCAAACCCGGAAAAGGACTGATTAAACAATGAACATAGAACACGTCATTTCGGTAGCGAATATGCGCGAAAGCGACGCTCAGACGATAGCAAACCGCGTGACCTCCGCGGAGCTTATGCACCGTGCGGCTCAGGGTATTTTTGAAGCCGCCGAGTTCACCGGCAAGGTCGCCATCGTATGCGGCTCCGGCAACAACGGAGGCGACGGCTACGCGCTTGCCTGCATCTTATGCGAGCATGGCTTTACCCCCACCCTGTTCCGTTTGAACAACAAGTTCTCAAAGGACGGGCTGTTCTACTACCAAACCGCGCGCTCTCTCGGCGCGGAGGAAGGCAATCTCAGCGAACCTGCCCCGTTTACGGGCTATGATATCGTGGTGGACTGCCTGCTTGGTACAGGCTTCCGGGGCGAGGTAAGCGACGATGTTCGCGCGGCGATAGAAGCCATCAACGCCTGTCAGTCGTTCGTTATCTGCGCCGATATCAACAGCGGAGTAAACGGCGACACGGGAATTGCCGACATTGCGGTCAATTCCGATCTAACGGTTTCGATCGGTTACCTTAAGACGGGGCTGTTTTTAAACGACGCTCCCTATTACATCGACAAGCTGCGCAACGCTGACATCGGTATCCAGCTGCAGCGCGAGGAATACAAGCTGGTCGACTATGAAATGCTCCATATGTTTGAGGGCTGCAACTCGATCGTGCTGACGTTTGAGGATTTCTATGACCGCTTCGGACTAAAGCCCGAGGACGGCGGCATTGCCGAAAAAGCGGCTCAGCTCAGTGCGGAGCAGGGCAAGCCCGTGGTGATCAAGGGCGACCACTCCGCCGTTATTGCGGATATCAAATACATTTATTTTTGCGCGGACTATATTATTTAAGGATGACTTGGCTATGATGAATTTTTTGCAACGGTTTCAAATGTTCATGCAGGGCAGATACGGCATGGATACGCTCAACAAGTTTCTTGTAGGAGCAGTGTTTGTCATTTATATAATCAATTTCTTTGTGTTCAACCGAGTGGCGCATCTTATCATAGTTTTGATCAACCTGCTGTTGATCGCGCTGATGATCTTCCGTATGCTGTCGCGCAACATCAACAGACGCAGTGCGGAAAACAGACAGTTTGTAAAGGTGTACAATCCGGTAAAGAATTGGGTGAAGTACATGATCCGCCGCTTTAAAGACCGCGATCAGTACCGCTACCGCAAATGCCCCTCCTGCAAGGCGACCCTGCGCGTTAAGAATAAACCGGGTACCCACACCGTCCGCTGCCCCAAGTGCAGATACGAATTTAAGACGAAGATAAGGTAAGACAAATTCAATTCTTAAATCTCTTGACTTTTCTATTAGTTATGATATACTTAGGATAGTTTTTTAGAAAGCAATGCTTTCGGAAGGGAGGCCGCTGATGGCTAACGATGAGATTTTCGAGGGAATGGAGAACGAGGGGGCTATCATTACCTTAGAAGACGAAGAGGGCAATGAGGTTGAATTTGAGTTTTTGGACGTTGTGGAATACGACAACGACGAATACATCGTACTGATCGAGAACCGGGAGGACGCCGATGAGGTGGTCATCCTGAAAATCAACGCGCTCGACGAAGAAACCGAAGAATATATCAGCATTGAGGACGAGGAACTGCTCGAAAAGCTGTTTGACCTCTTCAAGCAAAAATACGAGGGCGACATCTCCTTCGAAT
>CAMHCD010000197.1 GCA_946183545.1 uncultured Clostridia bacterium | reverse complement strand
TTGCCGATATCCGGTATTTTGAAAAATATACGCGGTCAGCGGACAGACCCAAATAGGCAATGTTATAAATGTAAAATGTAAAATGGAAAATTGAAAATGGAAATTTTCAACTTTCAATAAAAAGGAGGAAAAAATCTATGCAAAAAATCAAAAAACCGGTCAGCATATTGCTTGTCTTTATGATGATCGTCAGCCTGTTCGCCATCGTGCCCATCACGGCGAGCGCTGAGGTTGTGACAGATGAATACGTTGCAAATATTGGCGACACCTTCGATTCTGACAATACTACCATTTACTTCGATATGTATGCGGTTACTCTTAAAGGCGGTACCTACACGCATAATGATCAAGTTGTGACTGACGACATAACTTTTGGAGATCCCGAGCAATGTAGTGGCGCCGGAGCGTATATTGAAATTGGCGGCAGCTTTGTTCATGGCGAAGACGTTTATGAGCCTGTCGATAAAAACGGCGATCCATCTACATGGTATGTCATTGGTAAATCGGATGGCGATGATGGCAAATTCTACCTTGTTTTAGGCGGTTATGATCCCAACGAGGCTCCCACCGGCTACACCGTAACATGGAAGAACTGGAACGGCGATATTCTTAAAACCGACACCGATGTAGCAGAAGGCGCAACCCCGTCCTATGACGACGAAACTCCCGAAAAGGCTGAGGACGCGAACTACACCTACACCTTCTCCGGCTGGTCTGACGGCACCACCACCTACGGCGCAACCGATACGCTCCCTGCTGTCACAGGCGATATCACCTACACCGCGACCTATACCTCTACGAGGAAGAATATTACCGGCACCGTCGGTACTGCTTCGTATACCATTGATGAAAACGGTGTGCTCACCATCGGCAGCGGCAGCTTTACGGGCGCTCAATTCATCGTTGAATTTGCTCCTCGGAAAGCAAACATCAAAAACGTCATATTTAATAGCGGCGCAACATTGAAGGGCAGTGCTGTAGGATTATTTGGAAAATGGACTACTCTGGAATCGGTTGACCTTACAAACGCTCAAGCCAATAACGTAACCAGCATGGATAAGATGTTCAACGGGTGTACTGCGTTGACGAACGTCAAATTCGGTGTCGGTTTTGACACAAGCAAAGTTACAAGCATGTATTTTGTATTCAAGGACTGCGCATCACTTACATCTATCGATTTTACAGGATTTAACACGGCAGAAGTTACGAAAATGAGCGGTATGTTTACCGGTTGCAAATCACTCATCACTCTTGACCTCTCTTCCTTTAACACGGCAAATGTCACAGATATGAGTACTATGTTTAGTTCCTGTGGTAAGTTGACAACCATCTTTGTTGGCAGTGATTGGAATACCGATGCTGTAACGTCTTCCGGCTACATGTTCAGTGGAGACACAAAACTGAAAGGAAGCCAAGGCACGACGTATAGTTACAAGGCCTCCGACATGGACAAGTCACGCGCTCACATTGACGGCGGCTTGTCCAACCCTGGCTATTTGACCGACAAAAACCATATGCATTCCTTTACATATGCATTGTCGGAAGATCATACTACAATTACTGCGACATGCACCGGAACAGGAACTTGCAATTTGAACGGGACAGGTGAAAACTCGGTATCCATCAAAATTTCTGTACCGACAACATTGACAGTCTTTGCTAAGGATAATGATCCTGAAACCATTCAAATGCTGAATAGGGATAATTATCGAGCTCGGATTGATGGCGTTGCAGCATTTAATGCAGCAACCGGTTACGCTGTCCGTGACACATGGAAAGATAACAATACACAGGATGATACCCATGTATTTGTTCAGTACTATAAGCTTGAGAATGATACTGAAACATTTCTTGGCACCGAACCTCCTTGCAAAGAAGCGGGTAACTATAGAGCAAAGATTACGATTGATAATCAGACAGCTTATGTAGATTACTCGCTCAATCCCAAGACCTACACCGTCACATGGAAGAACGGCGAAACCGTTCTCAAAACCGACACGGTTGAGGGCGGCACTGCCCCTGCCTATAGCGGCAATCTGCCCGAAAAGGCTGAGGACGAGAACAATACCTACACCTTCTCCGGTTGGACGGACGGCACCACCACCTACGGCGCAACCGATACGCTCCCTGCTGTCACCGGCGATATCACCTACACCGCGCAGTTTACTGCGGTTCCCAAGCTCTTTACCGGTCACTCCGTCACACTTGGCGGCGACGTCGGCGTGAACTTCTTCCTGAATCCTGACGTTCTTAATACCTACTCCGGAACCAAGACCGTTAAATTTACTGTTGACGGCAAAGAAACTACTGTTGCTGTTCCTGGAACCCCGGAAACTGACGGCTACAAAGTAACCTGCAACGTAGTAGCCGCTCAAATGGCACATAAGATCAAAGCCGTGGTCTATGTTAACGGCACCACAGCGCTCGATCAGACTGATTCTTTCAGCGTACAGGATTACGCCGAGGGGGTTTATAAAGACGAAAACAATCCCGAAAAGCTGAGAGCTCTTGCAAAGGCTATGCTCAACTACGGCGCGATGGCTCAAACCGTGTTCGACTCCGCTCTGAAAGATCATCCCGCGCTCGCTAACAAAACCGTAGGCAACAACGGCTACGAAGGCGTTACCGCTGACCAGATCGGCGATGCAGTCAAGGGCACGTCTGCTGATCTGAACAAGGTCGCGGAAAAGCTCGGCGCGGAGTTCTACACCAGCTCCCTGATCTATCTGTCAGAGAACACCCTGCGCCTCTACTTTACCCCCGCGTCAAAGACGGTCGGCGCGCTGGACGGCAAGGGTTTCAGCGACAGTCTGT
>CAMHCD010000196.1 GCA_946183545.1 uncultured Clostridia bacterium | reverse complement strand
CGTCGATCTTCAAATACATTTTCATGATGTCGCCGCACTTGGCGTTGCCGACCTCGCCCACGCCGTCAGCGTCCTCGATCACTCCGAGGTTGCGCGGCTGTAAAAAATGTTCCATTACTTTATCGCTGTATAATGCCATAATGATCCTCCTATTTTAATATGAATTCCTTTTTGCCTTCCGTAAGATCGCGCCAGACAGGTGAAAAGCTCCTGAGATGAGCAACGACCTCTTTGACCGATTCAATGATATAATCGGCTTCCTCGCGGGTGATATCCTCGCCTATACTGAGTCTGAGCGAGCCGTGCGCCACATCGTGTATCCTGCCTATTGAAAGCAGCACGTGGCTTGGGTCAAGCGCGCCAGAGGTGCAGGCGCTGCCCGAGGATGCGGATATCCCCTTTTGATCGAGCAAAAGCAAAATACCCTCGCCCTCGATACCTTCAAAGCTGAAATTTACATTACCGGCAAGGCGCCGCCCGGCGTCTCCGTTTAGCGCGCTGTGGGGTATCGCGGATAAGCCCTTGATAATATAGTCACGGAGTTCTTTCATGTGCGCGTTGTTTTGCTCCATGCTTGCGGCGGCTTCCTTTAATGCGGCGACCATCGCCAGAATACCGGGAAGGTTTTCTGTTCCGGCGCGTTTACCGCGCTCCTGAGCGCCGCCCTCGATCAGGTTTTGAAGGATGATCCCCTTGCGCGCGTACAAAAAGCCTACGCCCTTGGGACCGTGGAATTTATGCGCCGAGGCGGAGAGCATGTCGATATTCTGCGCCTTGACGTCAACGGGTAAATGACCCACCGCCTGCACCGCGTCGGTGTGGAATATTATGCTGTGCTTACGGCAGAGCTCTCCTATCTCCGCGATCGGCTGGATGGTGCCTATCTCGTTGTTGGCGGTCATTATCGTAACGAGGCAGGTGTCGTCACGGATTGCTTGCTCCAGTTCGTCCAAGCGGATGATACCGTTTTCGTGAACCGGCAGAAGCGTTATTTCAAAACCGTTCTTTTCAAGCTTGTTCAGCGTGTGCAGGATAGCGTGATGTTCAAACGCGCTCGAGATGATGTGAGTTTTGCCCTGCTTTTTGCCGTTTACGGCTGCGGTCAGGAGCGCCTGATTGTCCGCTTCACTGCCGCCGGAGGTGAATATAATCTCACGCGGGCTTGCGTTGATTACGGCGGCGATTTCCTCGCGTGCCTCCTCTAACTTTTCCTTTGCCCTTTGACCTATGGTATACAGGCTCGACGGATTGCCGTAGAAATTCCGCATACAGTCCGTCATTGCCCCTATCGCCGCTTCGCTCATTTTGGTGGTTGCGGCGTTGTCAGCATATATTTGCATTTCTTTCACTCCTTTACTAAGTGATTCTATTATAACCATATACGCCTACTGTGTCAATAGGTAAAATAAAAAACTTGCAATTTCCATTAATCCTATGGTATAATAGGGCAAAACATGCCGCCGGGCATTTTTGCGCTTTTCAATTCTGAATAAGATAGAGAGGATAAAACTATGATTTCATCAAAAGGACGGTACGCGCTGCGCGTTATGATAGACCTCGCGCGGCAAAACAGCGACGGCTACGTTCCGCTTAAGGAGATCGCCGAGCGCCAGGGTATATCCAAAAAATACCTTGAGATCATTGCAAAGGAGCTTGTCAACGCCAAGCTGCTCAAGGGCGTAAGCGGTAAGGGAGGCGGATATCGGCTCAGCCGCAAGCCGGAGGAATACCCCGTCGGCGAAATACTGGATGTGACGGAAACCTCCATGGCGGTCGTGTCCTGTCTTGAGGACGGCGCGGAGGCTTGCCCCAAAGCCGCCGAGTGCGACACCCTTCCGATGTGGTCGGAGCTCAATCAACTGATACATGATTTTCTGTACAGTAAGACCTTAGCGGACTTGCTGTGATTCGGTGATTTGATATGACGATCCAACAACTAAGATATGTAACGGTTATCAGCGAAGCCGGGTCGCTCAACAAAGCCTCGGAGCTTTTGTACATTGCGCAGCCGTCCTTAACAAGCGCCGTGCGGGAGCTTGAAAAGGAGCTCGGCATAACGATATTTAACCGCGGCGGCAGGGGCGTAACGCCTACAAACGACGGCTTGGAGTTCATCCACTACGCGCGTGAGGTGCTTTCGCAGTACGATAATCTGCTTGAAAAATACGGCAAGGGCGGAAACCTGAAAAAGAAGTTCGGTATCTCTACCCAACACTATTCCTTTGCGGTCAAGAGCTTTGTGGAGATGGTGAAGCATTTCGGTACGGATGAGTACGAATTCGCCATACGTGAAACGCGCACCCGCGACGTGATCGACGACGTTGCTTCCGGCAAAAGCGAGCTCGGAATATTATATCTAAACGACTTCAACCGCAAGCCGCTGCAAAAGCTGCTTAAATCGAACAGCTTGACCTTTACCCCGCTGTCGGAGTGCAGCGCCTATGTGTACCTGTGGAAGGGTCATCCGCTTGCGAACAAAGAACGCATCAGATTTGAGGATCTGAAGGACTATCCCTGTCTGTCATTTGAACAGGGCGACAAGGGCTCGTTCTATTACGCCGAGGAGATACTCAGCACAAACGAGTACCCCAAGACGATAAAGGCGACCGACAGAGCGACCATGCTCAACCTGATGATCGGGCTCAACGGCTACACCCTTTGCTCCGGCGTTATCAGCGAGGAGCTCAACGGCTCGGATTATCTGGCGGTACCGTTTGAACCCGACGACGATAGCGCGGTAAGCAACATGGTCATTGGCTATATTTCAAAGAAAAATCTGCTGTTGAGCCATATCGCTCAGCTGTATGTCAAGGAGC
>CAMHCD010000195.1 GCA_946183545.1 uncultured Clostridia bacterium | reverse complement strand
ATTGTTTATATTCTTTTGAAGAATTAAAAGAGCTATTAATAAATATAGCTGAATAACCGGTTTGTTTCCGATAACGTCAGGAACAAACCGGTTTATTATTTGTCTTATCATTTCAGATTTGAACTGGTTTCAAATCTTTTACGCAGTTTTTTAAGTGCCTTGGTTTCGATTCGGCTCACATAAGAGCGAGATATATCAAGCATACCTGCTATCTCCTTTTGGGTTACGGGCTTTTTGCCGTCCAAGCCGTAACGCATCACCAGTATTTGAAACTCACGCTCAGTCAGTTCCTCGCGCATAAACTGCCCTAATTTGCGCGTATTCAGCTTTTTGTCGAGGTTGTCAAGAATATCATCCTCCACCGCTAAAATATCGAGGAGAGTCAATTGATTGCCGTCTTTGTCGGTGTCTATCGTTTCGTTCAGCGAAACATCCTGCGCGCTCTTTTTTGCGCTGCGAAAGTACATCAGTATCTCATTCTCAATACAGCGGCTCGCGTATGAGCTGAGCTTTATGTTTTTGTCCGGTTTATATGTGTTGATGGCTTTTATAAGTCCGATGGTCCCGATCGACACCAAATCATCCTGCTCGTCGCTTACCCCGTAGTATTTTTTTACGATATGCGCTACCAGTCTCAAATTGTGCTCTATCAGCTTCTGCCGCGCGTCTTCATCGCCTTGTGACATACGGCTCAAATACTCCTGCTCCTGTTTTGCGGACAGCGGCTTGGGAAACGTTCCGCCGCCGCACACATGCAGAATAAAAAAACAAACATACTGCCCCAGCAATCCCAGTAATTCCAGCAAAATACCACCTCAACAAAAAGTATGCAAACCCCTTGCTAAAAATGCGGGTTTTTAGTATACTGTTATCAAAGGGGTTGATCGTATGAAAAAACTGATATCATGGAATGTAAACGGGCTGCGTGCCTGCGTTACAAAGGGCTTTACCGATTTTTTTAATGAAATAGACGCGGACATCTTTTGCGTGCAGGAAACAAAGCTGCAGCAGGGACAGATCGAGCTACCGCTCGAGGGCTATCATCAATACTGGAATTATGCTGAGAAAAAGGGTTATTCCGGCACCGCTATGTTTACAAAGGAGGAGCCGCTCAGCGTGACATACGGCATCGGCATACAGGAGCACGATTCTGAGGGCAGAGTGATAACCGCCGAATTTCCTGAGTTTTACATGGTGACCTGCTACACGCCTAACTCACAAAATGAGCTGCGCCGTTTGGACTACCGCATGGAGTGGGAGGACGCTTTTTTGGATTACTTGCAGTCGCTGCGTAAAAACAAGCCTGTTGTGCTTTGCGGTGACCTTAATGTGGCGCATCGTGAAATTGATCTTAAAAATCCTAAGACCAACCGCAAAAACGCCGGATTTACCGATGAGGAACGTTCCAAAATGACCGCCCTGCTTAACAGCGGCTACACCGATACCTTTCGGCATTTTTATCCCGATACAGAGGGTGTTTATTCGTGGTGGTCATACCGCTTTCGTGCAAGGGAAAAGAATGCGGGCTGGCGTATAGATTACTTCATAACCTCAGCCGAGCTGGACGATAAGCTCGTCAGCGCAGCGATACATACCGACGTAATGGGTTCAGACCATTGCCCGGTAGAGCTGGTGCTTGACGTATAATATATAAAAACAACGGTTGGCAAGCGGCGTAACGCCGTTTTACCAACCGTATTTTGTTTGCTATTTTTCCGTTGTTTCCTGCAATTGTTCGGCCTCTCTGTCAAACGTATCCTGCAAATTTGTATCTTTGTGACCTTTTGTATAGTAAGAGAACGGAGCAGTCAAAAGCATTGCGCCGTAGTACACAATAAATCTCCACAGCAGAATAGCCGGCAAAATACGCTTTTCGCCGAAGTATCTGCCGAAGTACATGGAAAACGCCAGCTCTGCGCCTCCCGAAGCACCGGGAAGGGGGATAAGGTTAGAGGTAAACAGTACAAACGACTGTATACAGATAAAGTCAAACAGATTGCCCATCGGCATACCTGTTGCCGTAGCGATCTTAGGCATATCGAACGCTAAATAAATCAGGTACGGAACAGATAATATCATCAAAACCTGGATAAACACAAGAGAAATAATAATCACAAAACGCTTTTTATCCTTGGAGATCATCTTGTTCGCTTTGTGGAACTGAATAAATTCTCGTTTCAGGCGTTTGATCTTCTTTTCCGGTTCCTTGATGAATTTCAGCTTTTTGAGGATCTTCGCAAGCAAACGCAATAACCATACCGTTACATTGCTTGAATAACAGATGATCAAAAACATGACCGTAACCAATACCTGTGACAAAAAGCCAAGCACGATAAACGCCGACGACCAAAAGTTGGTGAAGGAATCCTTAAAAAAGTCAAATTTAACCACAATGGCAAGAATGCTGATCGTCATTGTGACATACTGATAAACAATAAACTTTTGCGTCATACACGCGGAGCCAAAGCCGATGTTTACCTTCATCTTGGACATCACAAACAACTGCATAGGTTGTCCGCCCGTATTGGAAGGTGTAACCGCGCCGAAGAACACACCGACAAACGCTATTTTTACAGCGTCGATAAACCGGAAATCCTTATATCTCATCCGGATGTAGACCATAGTAACAATGGCGTCCATTATCATGTTCAGGTCAAATACGAGCAAAGCCGCGATCGCCCAGCCAATCAAAAAGCTGTCCTTGGAACGCAGCAGATCGACCAACCCGTTTTCAGACGTGAAAAACTGTATCAACAGAAAAACCGAGATTCCAACCACGATCAGGTTGAAAATCAGCCGTCCGCTAAACTTTCGTTTCTTTTTAGCCA
>CAMHCD010000194.1 GCA_946183545.1 uncultured Clostridia bacterium | reverse complement strand
TAGTGTCACCCTATAATTCAAAGGAGAATATTGACGCTGAAAGGAAACTATTGGAGGCGTTATTCTTCCGTATTATGTAAGAAAAGCGGTAATATCAAAAGGAAACTATTGACCTAAATTCCCCAATAGTGTCACATAAAAACGGGGTGACACTATTGTAAAAATGGCTTAAACACTGGGTTTTTACCAATAGTGTCAAATAGAAATTGTCCTTAGGGCAGCGTGACACTATTGGTATAAACTAAAGCTAAACGCTATTTCCATTGCCCTCACAGTTTCTATTAGATCAATTCTATCTCGCGAAACACAAACGTTATCCGTAAACCAAGCGTGAAGAACGCGATGTAAAAAAGTTGACAAAAGGGATAATTGTTGTATAATAGAAATGTTACGATAAAAGTTCCGTATTGGAGGAGAATATATGGCAGGAAACAAGAAAATGGTCGAGGCTATCACGAGCCGCGACGAGGATTTTGCAAAGTGGTATACCGACATTGTCAAGAAGGCAGAGCTGGTTGATTATTCCGGCGTAAAGGGCTGCATGGTCATCCGTCCCTACGGCTACGCGATCTGGGAGCTCATGCAGGCGGACATGGACAGACGCTTTAAGGAAACAGGACACGAAAACGTGTATATGCCCATGTTTATTCCGGAAAGCCTGCTGCAAAAGGAAAAGGATCACGTTGCCGGCTTTGCGCCCGAGTGCGCGTGGGTGACCATCGGCGGTCAGGAAAAGCTCACCGAGCGTCTGGCTGTACGTCCCACCTCGGAGACCCTGTTCTGTGAGCACTATAAAAAGGTTATCAATACCTACCGTGACCTGCCAAAGCTGTATAACCAGTGGTGCAGCGTTGTAAGGTGGGAAAAAACCACCCGTCCTTTCCTGCGTACCTCCGAGTTTTTGTGGCAGGAGGGTCATACCATGCACGCCACAGCAGAGGAAGCAAAGGAAGAGACCTTGAAGATGCTTCAGGTCTACAGTGATTTTTATAAGGAAACTCTGGCTATTCCCGCCGTTATCGGTCAAAAGACAGAGAAGGAGAAGTTTGCCGGCGCGGAGGCTACATATACCATCGAGCCGATGATGCACAACGGCGTTGCCCTGCAGGGCGGCACCTCGCATTACTTCGGCGACGGCTTTGCAAAGAGCTTCGGCATCACCTACACCGGCAAGGATAATAAGCTCCACTATCCGCACCAGACCTCATGGGGTACGTCCACCCGTATGATGGGCGCGCTCATCATGGTGCACAGTGACGACGACGGACTTGTACTGCCGCCCAAGATCGCACCTATCCAGGTTGCGCTCATCCCCGTTGCTCAGCATAAGGAGGGTGTTCTGGAAAAGGCAAACGAGCTCAAAGTCGCGCTTATGAAGGAGTTCCGCGTTAAGCTCGACGACAGCGACCACGCTCCCGGCTGGAAGTTTGCCGAGTACGAGATGAAGGGCGTTCCGGTAAGAGTAGAGCTGGGACCCAAGGATATTGAAAAGAACCAGTGCGTTATCGTAAGACGCGACACCCGTGAAAAGGCGTTCGTGCCGCTCGACGGGGTCGTTGAATATATCAAAGAGCTGATGGTGACCATACACAACGATATGTACGAGCGCGCCGCAAAGAACACCGCGGAAAAGACCTTTGTTGCCACAAGCTACGAGGAGTTTTTGGACACCGCGCAGAACAAGCCCGGCTTTATCAAGGCTATGTGGTGCGGCGACAGCGAGTGCGAGGACAAGCTGAAGGACGTTACCGGCGGAGTAAAGAGCCGCTGCATCCCCTTTGAGGAGGAGCATCTTGCCGACACCTGCGTATGCTGCGGCAAGCCTGCCAAGCATATGGTTTACTGGGGCAAGCAATATTGATTTGGATGTGATACTATGCCGATCAAGGTTCAAAGCAACTTGCCGGCGATCAAGGTGCTGGAAAGCGAAAACATTTTCGTTATGCCGGACGAGGTTGCCCTAAAACAGGACATCCGTCCGCTGAAAATTTTGATATTGAATCTAATGCCCACAAAGATAACTACGGAGACCCAGCTTTTGCGGCTGTTGGGCAACAGTCCGCTTCAGGTCGATATCGAGCTGCTGCAAACCGCGTCGCATGTTTCCAAAAACACCTCGTCTCAACACCTGAACACGTTTTATAAAACCTTTGACGAGGTCAGAGACCAGACCTTTGACGGCATGATAATCACCGGCGCTCCCGTAGAGCAGCTGGAGTTTGAACAGGTGGACTACTGGGACGAGCTTTGCACGATCATGGAGTGGTCAAAAAAGAACGTTTACTCCACCTTCCATATTTGTTGGGGAGCTCAGGCAGGGTTGTATTATCACTACGGCGTGCCTAAGCATCAGCTTAGGGAAAAGCTCAGCGGGATTTACTCCCATAACGTGCTTGACCCTCACCATTGCCTAATGCGCGGGTTTGACGATACGTTTCAGATCCCTCATTCGCGCTACACGGGCGTGCAGCTCGGCGACATCCGCCGCCTGAGTCCGCTCGATGTGCTGGCGGTCAGCGAAAAAGCGGGTCCGGCTGTGATATGCAGCAAAACGGGCAGACAGGTGTTTGTTACGGGTCATGCCGAGTATGACCGCGACACGCTGGCAAGCGAGTATTTCCGTGACCTTAACCGCGGGATCAAGCCGCATGTGCCGTATAATTACTTCCCGGGCGACGATCCCTCAAGGGTACCGCCCATGGTGTGGCGCAGCAACGCGACGCTGCTGTATACCAACTGGCTTAACTACTTTGTATATCAGGCTACCCCGTATGATCTGAATGATTTGGGGAAATATAGTTATTAATAGTTTTATCCACAGGGGCTGGCTCAAAAGTGAAAAAGAGCCAGCCTCATAATTACTACAGAAAATAAT
>CAMHCD010000193.1 GCA_946183545.1 uncultured Clostridia bacterium | reverse complement strand
ATAGGAAGCGAGGCAATGTCGGAAATCACGAGCGTTACAACGAGCTCGCTCGGCTGCATATCGCTGATTTGCCGTTTGCCCATCAACCGTATGGCAACGATGATAAAGACGTACAATATCATAGTACGGATAATTGAAATCAACATGAAATCACCCGTAGTAGTATAAACGGATTGACGGCGTATATACTATAACAGCAGCGTTCTTAAGGTTTTTATGATAGTTTAGGTAACATACAAAGTAGGGGAGGCCCTTGCGGCCTCCCGAAGTTATGCGCAAAGCCCGTGGGAGGCCGCGAGGGCCTCCCCTACAATGGTTGGTTAAAAAAGGTGATACCATGAATATTTCCACAAAAGAATTAAAACAACGATTACGCACGATGTTTGCTCAATCGGTTGACCTGACCATCAAGGATATATTTCTAAAATCGAAAAATAATCTACACGGCTCTGTAATTACGATAGAGGGCTTATGCTCCAAGGATGAGCTTGCGCAGTCGGTGCTCAATGCGGTTTTGGCGTATGAATACGATGAGCTGTCTCCGACGCAGGCAGCCGATACTATATTAAAGAGCGTCGGCGGCTCATGTGATATGACGGAGTTTTATTCCGTAAAAGAATTAATATCTTATATCACCTCGGGATTTGCTGTTATCGCAATTGACGGTGCCGACAAAATGATAGCGGTAGGCGTGCAGGGGTATTCCTACCGCAGTGTCAGCGAGCCCGAAAGTGAGGTCGTCCAGCGCGGAGCACGCGAGGGCTTTACCGAACCGCTTCGTGTAAATATGTCGCTGATACGCCGCCGTATAAAAAACCCGGATCTGGTCTTTGAGCAGCTGACCGTGGGAACCGAATCCCAAACCCAGCTTATGCTCTGCTATTTGCAGCATTGCGTGTCGCCTGCTCTGCTTAAAAAGGTCAGGCAAAGGCTTGAGGACTGCGACCTACCCGTATTACTCGCCTCGGGCTACTTATGTGAATATCTGGAGGACAAGGGTACGAGCCGTCTGTTTTCGGGCGTTGGTATCTCGGAGCGTCCGGACGCTGTCTGCGGAAAGCTTACCGAAGGCAGGATAGGGATACTTGTTGACGGTACGCCTGCTGTGCTGATAGTTCCGCGTTTGTTTGTGGAGGAGTTCCAAGGCGTTGACGACTATTCTAACCGCTCATATTACGCGACCTTCGTGCGCTTTATAAAATACCTGTCGTTTTTTATTTCCGTTTTTTTGCCTGCGCTGTACGTAGCTGTCGCGCAGTTTCATCCCGAGTATCTGCCCACATATATATTGACCAAAACCGCCGAATCACTTGCGCGTACTCCGCTTCCGGTCACTGCCGAGGTGCTGCTGATAACGTTTGTGTATGAGATCATGAAGGAGGCAGGGCTGAGGATACCTAAGTCACTCGGTCATGCCGTAAGTATCGTCGGCGGCTTGGTGGTGGGGGAGAGCGCCGTGAACGCCGGAATCATCAGCGCCTCTACTTTGATGGTGGTAGCGACTGCCGCGATTTGCAGTTACGTTACCGCTCCGCTGTATCCGCCGATAATGCTGCTGCGCGTAGTGTTTATACTTGCGGCAGGCGCTGCCGGACTTTGGGGCGTCACGCTCGCGTCCATCGCCGTGCTTATCAGCATATGCGGAAAAACCTCACTCGGAGTTCCTTATCTGTCGAGCCTGTCTCCGTTTTCGGTTCGCACCATGCGTGACGTGTTTGTCCGTGCAGGCTGGAGACTGTTGAGCAAGCACACTATAAGAGTACAAAAATTCCCCGAAACGGAGGAAAGTTGATTGCAAAACGAAGTTAAATTCTCCTCGAGGCGGTTAATGCTTACGCTCATGCTGTGCGCCTGCTCGGTTATTCTGCTGCAAAACCACAGTGTTTCCGAGCACAATTCATTTACCGCGAATCTGCTGTGTATGCTTGCGGGCTTGCTTGTCTGCGCTGCGGCGCTTGCTCCGTCGATCATCCTAAAAAAGCGCTATGACAGCGACGTACCGACATTGATCGGCAAATCGACTCCGAGGTTGAAGCTGCCGTTTGCTGTACTGTACGCGCTGTACTTTACCTATGTTGCCGCCTCGTTTTTGCTGACGTATACAGATTTGTTCTGCGACAAGTATTACCCCGGTGTAAGCCCGTGCATGGTGGGACTGTGTCTGCTTGGATTGTGCGTATACGCCGCGTATAAGGGAGTAAACATCATAACGCGCATAGGAGTGTTTTTGTTTGCGTTTGCATTGTTAACCAATCTGCTGTTGTTTACGGGCAGCGCTTCCTCACTGGAGCTTTCAAACGGCAGCTTTGCGATGTCATTTGATTTGCGAGAGACAGCGGATACCTTCTTTTATTTTTGCACACCCGCGTTTGTTGCGGCGCTGTATGCCTACACCGCAGGTCAGACGCGATATTTCCGCTTTCGGCAGCCGCTGCTCAGCTTGCTGTTTATCGCGGTAAAATTTGCTTTAGTGTTATTTTTTGTGACCTTTTCTCTCGGCGGTTACGCTCAGCGGCAAAGCTATCAGACTTTCATTCTGTCGCGTGTGGCGCATTTCGGCAGTTTTGCCGGAATGGAGAGCTTTTTTATATCACTGCTTACATTGTCGGTGTTTATGATAATCGCTCTGGCACTTTGCTGTATAAACAGAGCCGCAGGAAAGGAAAAAACTCTGCGCCTTCCGGTCGTGACGGCGGTTATTTTATTCGTCATCAATCTGATATCGGAATGGAATAGTTCTTTTAAAGAATTATTTTCAAACAGCGTGCTCATGTTGGTTTTTACGCTGATCGTGGCAGTTGTCATACCTGCCGCGTATATATGGATAGGAGGTAAAAAGCGTGAGGCTTAAAGCGCTGATCGGGATATTGTGCCTGCTGATGCTTTCCGG
>CAMHCD010000192.1 GCA_946183545.1 uncultured Clostridia bacterium | reverse complement strand
GAGTAGCGGGCTTTGTAGCGTTGGTAGCGGTATCGCCCTTGAATCCGGGATCGGTTTTTGTGATCTTCAGTTCAACAAAGTTAGGCGGCTCAACGCCGAAAACATTGCCCTTGTAGGAAAGCACCTTGCAAACCATGTTTTCTTTTACAAACTTGAAGTTGTCGCCGAGAACGTTTTTGTTGATGGGGAGCTGCTCCCAAGTTTCGGTATCCATAAAGTAATAGAGATCACCGTCGGCATAGCTGTACTCCATATCCTTTCTCTCGATAAATGCGGTAGGATACTTATCGTTAGGGTTAAAGGTTTTTTCTACAACAGCACCTGTAATAACGTTTCTGATTTTTGTTCTTACAAATGCAGCGCCCTTACCCGGCTTTACGTGCTGGAATTCGATGATAGATACAACCTGACCATCCATTTCAAATGTAACGCCGTTTCTGAAATCACCTGCTGAAATCATTGTAATTACCTCCTGATATTTCTTTTACAGCAATATAATAAGTGCTGTAATTCCATTAAATATATTATACATAATTTTACACTAAATTGCAAGTACTAAATGATAATAAGCTCTTTTGAAAGCGAAACAAAGTTTTTATAGCCTGTTTCGGTAACGCAGAGCATGTCTTCTATGCGAACGCCGAACATGTCAGGCAAATATATTCCGGGTTCATCGGTAATGACCATTCCGGCTTGCAGCACAGTTTCACTTTTTGGTGATACAAAGGGCTGCTCGTGGATATTAAGACCGACGCCGTGACCGGTTGAATGACCGAAAAACTCTCCGTAACCCGCCTGTGATATTATATCGCGTGCCGCTTTGTCTACAGCACTGCATTTTACATTTGGCTTGATAGTTTCCAAGGCGGCAAGCTGAGCGGTCAATACGATATTGTAAATGTCCTGCATATGCTCCGAAGCATGACCTACGGCGACAGTGCGTGTGGTATCGCTGTGATAACCCTCATATACCGCACCAAAGTCACAGGTAATAAAATCACCGTCACAAACGCAGTCATTAGACGGTACCCCGTGCGGTAAAGAAGTCTTTTTGCCCGTGATAGTTATCAAATCGAAAGAAACATCCTCTGCCCCGCCTTGCTTCATATAGAATTGCAAACGGGTTGCAAGCTCACGTTCCGTTATACCGACGTGAACATCATTCAACAGTTCAAGGTATGCATTCTCTGCAATTTTTTGAGCTTTTTGGATTTTTTCAAGCTCTGTTGAATCTTTAATGATGCGAAGCTGTTCTATATGCCTGTCAAGCTTACCATCGGCGCATAACTCAACACCGGCGTCTTGAAGCTTTTTTTTAAGTCTTTGGTAACGCGCGATTGTTAAATTTGACGCTTCAACATGCAAACAGCGCACAGAATCCTTTTGCAGCAATGAATTCAAATCCTCATAGAGCTTTGAAAAGCACATAACATTGCATTGTGATTTTTTTTGCGCCGCTTCATGATATCTAAAATCAACCATAAGAACAGCGCTTTGCTGAGTGACAAGTAAATAACCTTCGCTGTGAAAAAAGCCGCTGAAATAACCTATGTTGACTTCATTTGTCAGCAACAACGCCTCGTCGGGATTACCGAGGAAACCACGCAACTTATTTATTCTTTTTTGGAATAATAAATCCATCAAACCATATCCTTTATTGCTTCTATCGCCAAAAAATAACCCGTCTTTCCAAAACCGGCGATCTGACCGACGCAGACAGGAGCAATGACCGAAGTGTGACGGAATTCCTCACGCGCATGAATGTTGGACATGTGAACTTCAATAAACGGTACGTTGCTGTTGACGCAGGCAATTGCGTCACGCAAGGCGTAGCTGTAATGAGTTAACGCGCCGGCGTTTAGAATAACAGCGCAATAGTCCTCGCGGCAGGAATGGATCCTGTCGATCAGTCTACCCTCATGGTTGGACTGATAAACATCGGCTTCAAAGCCTTGTTCGGCCGCGTATTCGATAATCTCATTTTCGATGTCAGCCGCAGTTTCAAATCCATATACGCCTTTTTCGCGCACACCAACCATATTTAGATTAGGACCGAGTAAAACTAAAATTTTGTTCATCATTTCACCTGCTTAAAATAAAAGTAAAAAGCGGACAGAATGCTCTGTCCGCTTGATATTACCTGTATTTGCGTTTGCGAGCTGCTTCGGATTTCTTTTTACGCTTTACAGAGGGCTTTTCATAGGCCTCTCTCTTGCGCACCTCAGCAATAACGCCAGCTCTGGCACACTGCTTCTTGAATCGTCTTAAAGCGCTTTCAAGAGATTCATTCTCTTTTAATCTAATCTCTGCCATCTATCTTCCCTCCCATCTGCCATATGGCATGGGTAATTTGCATAATTTGCTTTGTAATTATACAATAAACCGGTTTTTTTGTCAATAGATTTGTAGAAATTTTGAAAAAATTATTTTTATGCTTATTTATTTGGTTTAACAACAAAGTTGACCAATTTTTTGGGTACGGCAATACTCTTTATGACAGTCATTCCGTCCAACGCCTGACTTACCTTTTCGTTCGACCTTGCGAGCTCAAGCATTGTGTCTTTATCTGCTGTAACAGAGATATCGAGCTTAGCTTTGATTTTTCCGTTGACCTGAACAACTATCTCTACGGTGTCGTCAACGCACTTTGACTCATCGTAAGAAGGCCATTGTGCTTCTGCCAAGATACCGTCGCCGAGTGAGCACGCTTCGTAAACTTCCTCGGTAACATGCGGTGCAAATGGATTGAGCAGGATCGAGAAAATACGCAGCTCCTCTTTGTTGATGGACTTTGTTGCAGCGATATCATTGATCAACGCCATCAATGCGGCAATAGCTGTATTGAACTTAATGTTCTCGATATCGTCGCCGACCTTCTTGATGGTCTTGTGGATG
>CAMHCD010000191.1 GCA_946183545.1 uncultured Clostridia bacterium | reverse complement strand
ATGTGCGCGGCATCCCTGTTGTCAAGACCTTCGGGCAGACGATACATTCGTTCTCCCGCTTTAACCGTAGATAGAAATATGAATGTATCTGTAACGATCGGTATTCTAATACCGTTTATCGGAACCTCTTTAGGCGCGGCTTTCGTGTTTTTTATGAAAAGACAGCTCGGACGGAGCGTTCAGCGCGCCTTAACGGGCTTTGCGGCGGGCGTGATGACGGCGGCTTCTATATGGAGCCTGCTGATACCTGCCATTGAACAAAACAAGTCGATGGGAGCGTTTGCGTTTGTTCCGGCTGTTGCCGGATTCTGGATAGGAACACTGTTTTTGCTTATTCTTGACAAAACAATACCGCACCTTCATATGTTTGCGGATAAATCCGAAGGACATAAAAGTAAGCTGGCAAGGACGACGATGATGTTGCTTGCCGTCACGCTGCACAACATTCCCGAGGGTATGGCGGTCGGCGTGATGTACGCCAGCTTGTTGTCCGGTTCCGCCGACATATCGGCAGGCGGAGCATTGGCGCTCGCTCTCGGAATTGCGATTCAAAATGTTCCCGAAGGGGCGATTATCTCTATGCCGCTCCACGCTGAGGGTAAAAGCAAACGGGTAGCGTTCCTCGGCGGCGTCCTGTCGGGCGCGGTAGAACCGATCGGTGCCGTTATCACGATCCTTGTATCCGGTCTGCTGGTTCCCGTTATGCCGTATTTGCTCAGCTTTGCGGCAGGGGCTATGATCTACGTTGTCGTGGAGGAGCTGATCCCCGAAATGTCAGAAGGCGAACACTCCAACATCGGTGTTTTGATGTTTGCTCTCGGTTTTACGGTCATGATGATTTTGGATATCACTTTGGGATAAAAAACTTTGGAAATAACCGATTGACTAAATCAACTGTTATTGCTATAATGATTTGCAGTTGATTCGCAAATACAAAGAGAGGGATAGCCGTGAAAAAAGAAATCGTATCATTGCGACTATGTTTGCGGTGATCGTTCTCTTAAAAAAGGAAAAAACCAATATTGTCAGCTGAAAAAACTATGTGTTGGAATAACAATACCTTATACGACAGAAATGAACTTTTAACGATAAAAATGTAGGGGCTTTTTATGAGGAAAATCAACGGGATCATCGCCATGCTTGTGCTCGTCTTGTTCGTCGTGCACGGCATACTCGGCGCGCTGAACATGATGAACATTGCGACGGTTATTGTGAAGGTATTATCACGTACCATGCTTTCGCTGATCGTCGTCCACGCTGTGCTCAGCATCATACTTACGGTGCGTTCGGTCAGGACAGCGGTCAAGACAAAAGCGCCCTATTTCCGGCATAACCGCGTTTTCTGGGCGAGAAGACTCAGCGGCATTTTGATTATGGCGCTGGTGTTTTTCCATATGACGGCGTTCGGCTACACGTCGGGCGGCGTGTTCCGCTTGGTTCCGTTTGATGTTTTCCGGCTGATAACGCAAATCCTGTTTTTGCTGAGCGTTGCGGTGCATATCATCACAAACGTCAAGCCGGTGCTCATCACCTTCGGCGTCAAAAGACTGCGTCCAAAGGCAGGAGATATTTTGTTTTTTGTTTCCGTTGCCATGCTGTTTATGGCGGCAGGCTTTATCATTTACTACATCAGGTGGCAGCTATGAGGATCAATATTATCGGCGCAGGGCTTGCCGGACTTTCCGCAGCGATCACGCTTGCCGAAAACGGCGTAAAGTCAAACTTGATATCGTCCATGCAGTCCGAACGGGCGCAGTCGGTCATGGCGGAGGGCGGAATAAACGCCTGCCTGAACACAATGGGTGAGAACGATACGGTTGAAAACCATATGGAAGATACGATGCGCGGCGGAGTGGATCTCGCTGATAAAAAAGCGGTGCGCGGTCTTTGCAAAAACGCGCCGGAAATCGTAAAGGAGTTCTACAAGCTCGGCGTACCGTTTCAGACGAATGAAAACGGGATCGTGCAGCGCAATTTCGGCGGACAAAAGAAAAAACGTACTGCCTTTGTAAAAAGCAGTACGGGCAAAATGCTGATGACGGCGCTGATCGACGCGGTACGGCGGTATGAGGTTGAGGGCGTTATCAGGCGTTATCCGCATCATGTGCTTCAACATCTTCATATTCGGGACAACAAATGTCAGGGCGTAACCGTGCATGATACGCATACAGGGGAGAGCGTGGCCTTTAACGGAAGTGTTATCCTCGCCTCGGGCGGCATGAACGGCTTGTTCAGCGGACTCACAACGGGTACCACACAAAACACTGCGGACGTGACCGCCATGTGCCTTGAAACCGGCGTAGAGCTTGCCAATCTTGAATTTATCCAGTATCACCCTACGACTATTTCAATTCCCGGAAAACGCCTGCTCATCAGCGAAGCGGCAAGGGGAGAGGGCGGCAGGCTGTTTGTCGTCAAAAACGGCGAGCCGTGGTACTTTATGGAAGAAAAATACCCCGAGCTGAAAAACCTGATGCCGCGCGACGTTGTCTCCGCGGAGATGGTTGCGGTGACCTCTATGCCGGAATGTGAAGCGCAGGTTTATCTTGATATGACCGGAATAGATAAAAAAATATGGAAAAGCCGCCTTTCCGACTTGCAGGAGCAGTTGCTTCACTACCTCGCGCTCGACCCTGCGAAAAAGCCGGTTCCCGTATCGCCGGGTATCCACTATTTTATGGGCGGTATTTGGGTCGATACGGAGCACCGCACCTCGGCGCAAAACCTGTACGCCGCAGGCGAGTGCGCCTGTCAGTATCACGGCGCGAACCGCTTGGGTGGCAACTCGCTTTTGGGCGCGGTTTACGGCGGAAAGGTAGCCGCAAGGACAGCGATGAAAGAGAACGCGCCGGATAATCAAACGGAACTGAAAAACGCTCAGCCTTATTCCGAGGTCTCCCCGGCTTTCAGGGATGCAGTCAGTCAAATCCTCGGCGATC
>CAMHCD010000190.1 GCA_946183545.1 uncultured Clostridia bacterium | reverse complement strand
TCATACCAGCCGAATGAGGGCGATAAGATCGTCCCGAACGCCTCATCGCGCGAACCGATCAATCCGGCATCCACCAAAGCGGTGGCAAAATGCGCCCTGTTGACCTTTCCGTCCGGTCTGGCAGCTTTGAGCTTATCGTAATCGATCGGATAACCGTTTTCATTCAGTCGCTTAGCTAGAATCAGGTTGCTGGCTTCCTTGCGGTCATGCGCAAGGCGGACGTATTCCGTCACGGCTTCATAGGAATCACGCGGAAGGAACATGCCCAGGATATGCAGCTCCTGCCCGTGGTGCATGGTGGTGAATTCAATGCCCGGAACCGCCTCGACCGGCTTATCCGCCGCATAAGACACAAACCGGTCAAGTCCGTTGACAGAATTGTGGTCAGTCAGCGCAACGGCTGATAAACCCGCAGCGACAGCCGCGTCAATCAGCTCTTCCGGCGTCAGAGTACCATCGGAAAAAATCGAATGTGTGTGCAAGTCGCAGTATTTCATCATCCTTACCTCCTCATTAACAAAAGCCGACTCAAAAAAACCTTTATAGTATAAGAATATATCTGCTATACGCGTTCTCCTTAACTTAGGCAAGATGACACGCAATCGGTATATACAATCATCTTATCTTCCGCATCCAGCGAAACGTTTATTTCAGACAAATCGCCGCTGAAGATAATTGTTTTGCCGTTGGCTTTGATATACCCGAGAACCAGAGTGGGATATCGCTTTTCCGAAGCATCGGCTGACGAAACAGACGCTTCAAAAACAGCGCGAACCAAATCGTAAGCCGTACACGGACGAGGCGTTTCCCTGAAGAAGGACGAGACCTTTTTCAACTGCGGCTTCCTGCTTTGACCACCCGGTTCATCCGGAGAATAGTTCAGCAAGTCCTTATAAAAATCATATATTGACTCTTTTTCCCCGATTTGCGTAATGATATTGCCCGTAAAACGGTTACTGATCACCGCGTCGACCATATTGTATCCCTTGACGATATCATAATGCCCCGGGTCTGTAATTTCAACGATCGTTCTTATCCTTTTCTTATCATAGCCCGGATTTTGCCGAAGCATTTCCTTGATAAAGTCCTGAATATAAACCAAATACATCAGAGCCGAGGAGTCGGCGTATTCATCAAGTTCCGTGTCATCGGAGAGAATCATTATATTTATAACCTCCGACGTGTTCAGAAGAAGGCGCTTGATTGTCTCAAAGCTCTTGTCAATATGATAAATGTCCAATTCAGCGGCTTCTTCAACAAAAGAATAGCGTTGGCAATAATCCATCCTCCTGATGCTGTCGGCGTCATCAATCACGGTAACCTTAAGCGGAGCGGTTTGATGGTCACGTGTCCGACATGATATGTAGGCTTCATAGCAACGCATAATCTCTTCCACCTTGCTGTTGTGACCGATCATAATCACTCTTTTGCCTTCGTCATGCACATCGTTCAACTCAATTCGGCAGCCCGCATATTTAATCTCTTGCTTTCTATGAATACTCTTCTGCGTATCGGCAGCAAAGCAGAAGCAGCTTTCGCCGTTATGGTTAAGTAAAGTGAGAGGTATGGCGTTTTTATGCGTTGAGAGGTAATCCCGGATATAGCCGATTTCATTATCCGTCTGCACGGGCACGGTATTGAACGCTACACCCTTGTTAGAGAACAAATCGGCGTATACGTGCGTCATCTCAGGCGATAAAGAGAGTTGAGCCAGCAGCTGACCGAGAAATTTTTCAACATAAAACATGACGATATTACATTTTTCGCCGAGCTCTTTACCACTGATGACTTTCTTAATGATATCATAAGTCCATGAATCGGCGATCTCGACAATGATGTTCCGATCATGAGCGGTATTTCTTGCCGACATAATATCCGCTGTCTGCATCAAAGCCTTTACAGCCTGCGGATTGCCTTCATCGGACTTTCTGCCGTCCTCCGCAGCTGAATCCGACGGATCGTTGCTGAGTATAATAACTGCCTTAGCCAAGTCGATTCTTATATCCTTGAGCTGCTTTTGAGAAAAGATATTTCCTTCAATGACGATGAAAGTAACGTTGTTGCCGAGCTTGTTATTTTTTAGATATCGCCTGCGTTCAAAAAAGCCCATTGAATCGGCTTTCTTATAGACAGCCGCATTCTCGTTTTCAATCGTATGATAGAGTCTTTCTTCGATTTCCTTTTTTATTTCATCACTGCCCGATTTGACCAGCGCTACTACCGTTTCCTTATTATCGCTGTAAAGGAGGTCGTTGACGATCTCGGGAGCTCTCGCGTTCCAATTAAGGATGACCGTATGATCGGATAAATAAAGGCGCGTATTGCCTGCGCTCGCATTTTCTATAAAATCGTTGAGGATGTTGGTAAGATAACCGATAACCGCTCCTGTGAAAGTGATCATTCCGATGATGATAACCGTCAGACAGGTTAAGGTCAACGCAACACCCGTGGTACCGATATCCTTTACGACAGACTCAATACATCCCGCGTCAAGGATCATCGTTACCGTATAATAAGCGGCGTGGAAGAAGTTCATTTTCTCGGTTCCACTCAGAGAAAGAGAACGGATCAACGCAGCAGAAATAGTGATAAAAAGCACGTTGAACAAGATAATGATAACCAATACCACACGCTTAGGATGTTTTGCAACGTGAATGCTCAGCCATCTTCTGAACTTAATCATACAAACCTCCTGCAATAATCAATAAAATTAGAATAATGTTACAAGTTTAATTGTACACCCTAACAACAATAATTGCAAGTGATCAAGCGCTTTTCTTATTGATCTCATAAATTATTTCTAAAAACAAAAAGCTGACTGTAAAAGTCAGCTTCATCAGATAAAGAAAACTCGCTACAAGTATTGGCATCTCCCTATTTTCACACCCCGTCGCCAGAGCACTATCTTCGGCACCACTGAGCTTAACTTCTGTGTTCGGTATGGGAACAGGTG
>CAMHCD010000189.1 GCA_946183545.1 uncultured Clostridia bacterium | reverse complement strand
ACCCGACAAGAATGCCGTTCATCAGGGCAGGCATAAAGCGCGGCGATCACCGCGCCCTGTGCGACATACAACGCGAGCCCTTTTTTAGTTTTCATCGATACACTTCCCCGGTGAATACAGTATATGAATAATATATCATAAATTATTTCGGAATTCAATTGACGGCGGAGCAAAAATACAGTATTATTTTATCAGTAATTATTTTAAACAGGTGATAACGTGAACCGTTCTCTGATACAACGCGTCGCCGTTATGGCGATTATTTTTTCGCTGATCGCTACCGGGATTTACTTGCTGTTTTTTGCCGACCCGTACCGTTTCCGCTCCGAGCCCGTTTTTGAGCCGGCTAAAACAGATTTGCCCAAAACCGCCCTTAAAGAGCGGCAGCCTATACAATCTACCCTGTGCCGCGACGCGCTGCCCGAGGAGCTTTTGAGCGCCTACGACACCATCGACGAATACGCCCACTACAGCGGCAGCGAAAGCTTTTGGCTGGAAAATATAACCAAGGATGAATTCAGGGCGGCGTATGAGGCATATACCCGCGACCATCCCGAGGTGTTTTGGCTGTCGAGCGACAGCGCATTCAGCTATTATCAAATGGATACCTCGCTGGAGGTGGAGCTGAGCTTTTCTCACAGCGGAGACGCGCTTGAAGCCGCAAAGCAGATCTTTAACGAATCGCTGAGCAAGGCGTTCACCTACGCTCCGGATAACGCCGATGATTTGGAAACGGAGGTTTTTATCAACGACTACCTCGTGTCGCACTGTGAATATGATCCCGACGCCGAAATGTGCCACAGCGCTTACGGCGCACTGGTAGGCGGCAAAGCAGTATGCGACGGCTACGCGCATGCCTTTCAGCTTTTGTGCAACAAGGCAGGCATAGCGTGTTCGGTTATTGAGGGCACATCCGACTTTAACGAGGATAAGGATACCGGTCATATGTGGAACTGTGTGCAGGTAGGCGGCGACTGGTACAACGCCGACGTTACCTGGAACGATATAAACAAAACGCAGTTCTTTTGCGAACGGTATTTTTATTTGAATATTGACGATAAGGAAATCAAAACCGACCACCGCTTCAGTCCGATGTATAACGGAAACAACGAGGGAGAGTATAACCTGTTTGTACCCGAGTGCAAAACAAAAAAGCTGCGGTATCTGGATATCTGCTGTCCCGTGATCGACGACATCAACAAGGACGACGATATGATCGGCGCGCTGATAAATACCGCACGTCAAAAGGACAGAAGCTGCAGCTTTGTTATAGGCGACAGTCTGCCGTATAATGATACCTGCAACAGCATAATCAACGACGGGTATATCAACAGCTGGATCGACGGCGCTAACCACTATACCGACAACAATCACCAAATCGGCATGCAAACCAAAGCCTATACATATAAAAACAAAAACGTGTTGACCGTGGAATTGAGCTATGAATGATTGACGGCAAGCGGTTTTCGTTGTATAATAAAGAGTAAATCAAAATTCAAGGAGTGATACTTATGGGAATGACAATGTCACAGAAAATCTTGGCGGCTCACGCAGGTCTTGACAATGTAGTGGCAGGTCAGTTGATCAACGCAAAGCTGGACATGGTGCTCGGCAACGACGTCACCTCTCCGGTCGCGATCAACGTATTTGAGGAAAACGGCGCAACGGCGGTGTTTGACAACACCAAGATCGCCATGATCATGGATCATTTTACCCCTAACAAGGACATCAAGGCGGCAACACTCGTCAAGCAGACGCGCACCTTTGCCGACAAATATGATATCAAAAACTTTATGGACGTTGGCATGATGGGCATTGAACACGCTCTTCTGCCCGAAAAAGGCTTGGTAGGCCCCGGCTGTCTGTGCATCGGCGCTGATTCTCACACCTGCACCTACGGCGCGCTCGGAGCGTTCTCCACAGGCGTAGGCTCCACCGATATGGCGGCAGGCATGATCAGCGGCAAGGCATGGTTCAAGGTGCCCTCCGCGATCAAGTTCAACCTGGTAGGCAAGCCTAAGGGTCATGTCAGCGGCAAGGACGTTATCCTGCACATCATCGGCATGATCGGCGTTGACGGCGCGCTTTATAAATCCATGGAATTCGCCGGCGAGGGCTTGCAGTACCTCAATATCGACGACCGCCTCTGCATTGCTAATATGGCTATTGAAGCAGGCGCAAAGAACGGCATTTTCCCCGTTGACGACATCACCCGTGAATACTGCAACGGCAGATATCAGGGCACTCCCGTGGAATATACCGCCGACCCCGACGCGGAATATGACGAGGAATATACAATTGATTTAAGCACCCTGCGTCCCACCGTATCCTTCCCCCACCTTCCCGAAAACACCAAGACCGTTGACGAGATCGCCGAGGGCGAGGTCAAGATCGACCAGTGCGTTATCGGCAGCTGCACCAACGGCAGGATCAGCGATCTACGCGCCGCAGCGGCTATCTTTAAGGGCAAGCATATCGCCAAGGGCGTGCGCTGCATCGTTATCCCCGGCACACAGAAGATTTGGCTTCAGGCTATGCACGAGGGTCTGTTTGACATATTCGTAGAAGCAGGCGCGGTTGTATCTACACCCACCTGCGGTCCCTGCTTGGGCGGTCACATGGGCGTTATGGCTGCCGGCGAAAAGGCAATTTCAACCACCAACCGCAACTTTGTAGGCAGAATGGGTCATGTGGACAGTGAGGTCTATCTGGCAAGCCCTGCCGTTGCCGCCGCAAGCGCAGTTGCCGGCTACATCACCGACCCCGACAAGGTTTAAAGGAGGAAGCATCATGAACGCAAAAGGCACAGTACATAAATTTGGCGATAACGTTGACACCGACGTTATCATCCCCGCAAGATACCTCAACACCGCTTCTCACAAGGAGCTTGCCTCCCATTGCATGGAGGACATCGACAAGGAGTTTGTCAACAAGGTGCAACAGGGCGATATCATGG
>CAMHCD010000188.1 GCA_946183545.1 uncultured Clostridia bacterium | reverse complement strand
TTTTCTACTATTCGATTGTGAACGGCTTCTCTTTTGATCGGATCGAAGCTATCTTATTGTTCCCGAATTACGGAAAAGTACCGATTTGCGGAGCTATTTGGTTCTTAACGGCGTTATTTTTTGCAGACATTATTTATTTTTGGGTAAGCAAAATTAATAATGCGAGGATAGTTTGGATTGCAGTTATTGCGATATCTCTTACATCGCAGACAGTTTTTACGCGTTTCGATATCAAATTGCCTTTTGCGTTGAATGCGGCTATGGTAGGAGTCGGTCTTATGCACGCAGGAAGAGCAGTTCGGAAATATGAACAGATGATAATTGATTTGAGATGGTATCAAATCGTTGTATTTGGCGTGCTAACAGGGTTGGCAATAATGCAGATCGATTATGTCAACATGCGTGTTGGGACGTATCCAAATGTTTTTGTTCTATTTTGGACTAACGCAATTTCGGCATCTATCATTGGTATGAATATAGCAAAAAAAATGAAAGAATTATTTAAGGATAATTTGATAAATCGTTACCTTCAAAGTATAGGACGAAACTCTATTGTTTACGTTTGTTTAAATCAAATTGTTATTATAAATTGTGGAGTAATAGTTAAGAAGTTACTGCACATTATACAGATTCAAACCAATCTTGTCATATTTGAAAAAACCATATTTAGGGTGATGGTTGGTAGATTTAGTAAAGTGTAATTACTGATTTTAAGTGATATTATTCGAGGGGATTGTTGAGAGGAATTGAATTTATTATGACAGCCACAATAAAAACCCTTCCAAGCGAATTTCCAGGAATATTCGCGCAGAGGATGATTCTTTCTCTGTTGCTGTTTATTGCGCTGTGCGTTTTGTCGGTTGTGCTGTATGGAAGCGGAAAATTTATCAAATTGCAACTGGTTGCGTCTATAATTTTATCCGCATATGTAGTAGTGCTGCTCTATTTCACGGTGTTCGGCAGATATTCACATCCGGAATATTCGTATCAGATATATGCTTTTAAATCATACAAGCATTTATTCGAGCAATTTGATTGGCAGAGCATAAGACAGATCATTATTAACATTGGAATGATGATTCCGATTGGCTTTTTGCTGCCTGCTCTGATGAAAAACAAACACAAGTATCTGCTGACATTAATATCGGCATTGGTTTTGATACTGTTTATTGAAATTATGCAGTTAGTTATGCAATGCGGTACATTTGAAGTGGATGATGTGGTAAATAATTTGCTGGGTACAGCGATTGGATTGATGTTGTACAAGATATTCAGCACGATTTATCATAAAAGTAAATCACAAGAGGAAAAACAATATGAATAAGAATGTAAAATTCAAAAACAACGGAAAGCTAAAGCTTTTGATCATCGTCGGTACCCGTCCCGAGATCATCCGCCTTGCCGCGGTGATCAATAAGGCACGAAAGTATTTTGATACGATTCTCGCTCACACCGGGCAAAACTATGACTACAACCTCAACGGTGTGTTCTTTAAGGACCTGCAGCTCGACGACCCCGACGTTTATATGAACGCCGTCGGCGCAGATTTAGGAGAGACGATGGGAAATATCATCGCCGCAAGCTACAAGCTGATGGTCGATATCCAACCCGACGCGGTGCTTGTTTTGGGCGACACCAATTCCTGCCTGAGTGTTATCGGCGCAAAGCGTCTGCATATCCCGATATTCCACATGGAAGCCGGCAACCGCTGCAAGGACGAGTGTCTGCCGGAGGAAACCAACCGCCGCATTGTAGATATTATAAGTGACGTAAATATGGCGTACTCCGAGCATGCGCGCAGATACCTTGCCGATACGGGGCTGCCAAAGGAGAGAACCTATGTTACAGGCTCGCCAATGGCAGAGGTGCTGCACGCTAATCTCGATAAAATCGAAGCAAGCGATATTCACGAAAGATTAGGTCTTGAAAAAGGCAAATACATTTTGCTTTCAGCGCATAGGGAAGAGAACATCGACACCGAGCAGAATTTTACATCGCTGTTCACCGCTATCAATAAAATGGCGGAAAGGTACGATATGCCGATCCTCTATTCCTGCCATCCGCGCTCCAAAAAGCGCTTGGAGCAGAGCGGATTTGAGCTTGACAAGCGTGTTATTCAGCATGAGCCGCTCGGCTTCCACGACTATAACTGCTTGCAGATGAACGCCTTTGCGGTAGTGTCCGACAGCGGAACTCTGCCGGAGGAAAGCAGCTACTTTACCTCAATCGGCAAGCCGTTCCCGGCGGTCTGCATTCGCACCTCCACCGAGCGTCCGGAAGCGCTTGACAAGGCATGCTTCATCCTCGCCGGCATCGACGAAAAAAGCCTCCTGCAAGCCGTTGATACAGCCGTTGAGATGAATAAAAACAATGACCTCGGCATCCCCGTACCCGATTATACGGACGAGAATGTATCGGATAAAGTCATCAAAATCATTCAGTCTTACACAGGCGTGGTAAATAAAATGGTTTGGAGAAAGTTTTAATGAACATACTTGTCACAGGCGCTAAGGGCATGGTGGGTCTTGCCTTATGCGCTAATTTAAAAAACATCCGCGACGGGAAGAACCGCACGCGACCGAACATCAAAATTGAAGAGATCTATGAGTATGATATTGACAGCACGCCGGAGGAGCTGGACGAATACTGCCAAAAGGCGGATTTTGTCTTTAATCTTGCGGGAATCAACCGTCCCAAGACGAACGACGAGTTTATGCAGGGCAATTTCGGTTTTGGCGAAACGCTTTTGAATACGCTCAAAAAGTACGATAACAAAGCTCCCGTCATGCTGTCGAGCTCAATTCAGGCGACACTCATCGGAAGATATGGTCAGTCGGATTACGGCAAAAGCAAGCTTGCCGGTGAGGAGCTGCTGTTCAAATACGGCAAGGAAACCGGCGCCAAGGTCGCGGTCTACCGCTTCCCGAACCTGATGGGACACAGCCGCCCGAACTACAACTCCGCCG
>CAMHCD010000187.1 GCA_946183545.1 uncultured Clostridia bacterium | reverse complement strand
GGACGTATTTTTCCAGCTCTGCGATCAGCTCTGCGTAATAAGGATTATAATTAAAAGTAAAAACATCGCCGATATACGGGATCACGAGACTGATGATCCTGCTCTCCTGCGTCGCCAGACTGCGAGCCATGGCATTGGGCGTGTAACCTGTTTCTTCGATGATCCGCTCGATTTTGCGGCGCGTCTCGGCAGACACCTTATGATAATTGCCGTTGACAACATTCGAAACCGACGCCACGCTCACGCCTGCCTTTTCCGCTACCTGCTTGATGGTCATGCAAACGTCTCCTTTTGAAACTAAGTAAATCGTTTAACTAACCATATTATATAACACAATACGTTCTCTGTCAATCTACCTTTTTATCTTTTGGGAGCTTCGGCACATTGATTTTTTTCAGAAACAAACGGATCCCCTTGCACAGATGTCCGTTGGTAAGCTCCACAAACGCCTGCGCGTAGTTGTAGGGAAATGTCTGCCCCGACTCCATCGTCAGGGTGCGCGGTGAATTGCTCTCGAGCATCCTCCGCATAAACTGCGCCGCCTTGATCTTATTATCCTTTTCGGGACCCTCCGGGAGCCTTTGCGCCTCCGCCTCCATCTTCTTGGGCATCTTCATGGTAAAGTTGTACAACCGGCGTCCCAAGAAGGTCTGCTGCAAATCCGTAAAACGCGATTCGAGTGTGACAGGGAATCGTTGCGGCTCTGCCGGAACCGTGTAGGTATCGGGATAGGGCGTGTTGTCCGCAGGCTCGGGAAGTATCTCCACCGTTTTGCTCTCACCGGGCGCCAAGCTAATCTTTTTAAAGCCGCGCAGCTCGCCGTCGATATAGAGCTGCGCCACCTCCGCACCGGCGCGGCTGCCGGTGTTGGTAACGGTCTCCCGATACACCTCGCCGCACTTCTCCCAACCGGAATGCGCAAAGGTGGTGTAGCTGAGGCCGAAGCCAAAGGGACAGCGCACCGGTATCCTGTGCCGGTCAAAGTAGCGGTAGCCCACCTCGGTACCTTCCGCATACACCTCCGTGAGCTGCTTGCCGAAGGTCTGCGCGCTTGGCACATCCTCATAGCGCAGCGGCCATGTTTCGGCGAGCTTACCGGAGGGATTCTTTTCGCCATAGAGCAGCTGTGCAACAGCCGTGCCGCCGTTCTGACCGGGCAGATACATATTGAGCACCGCGTCAACCTTATCAAAAAACGGCAGCTCAACCGGCGAACCGCCGAACAGCACGATGATCACCCTTTTGCCGCTGCCGCACAGCACGTCGATTTGATCAAGCTGATCCTGCGGCAGACGCATGTTCTCGCGGTCGCAGCCCTCCGACTCATATTCGTCCGTCAAACCGGCAAAGACAAGGACGGTGTCGCACACGTCGAGCGGAGCGCTCTTGATACCGCGCTCCTTAAACACATCTGCCGTTGTGGTCACCATGGTCGGGTTGATCATGGAGCTTCCGGAGCCCTGATAGCGCATATTCTCAAACAACTCACCGGTGATATGCAGCTTCTCGGTGCCGCACAGCGGCAACACGCCGTTGTTTTTCATCAATACGGCACACTCGGCAGCAAACTCAGCCGCCAGCGCATGGTGCGCTTTCCAATCTACGGGAGCCGTTTTGGCAGGACACACATAGGCGTCGATCCATTTCAAGATGTTGCGGCAAGCCTTGTCCAGCGCTTGCATCGGCAGCGAGCCATCCGCAACGCCGTCCAAGATCCAACGCCGACAAATAGCGGTATCTCCGGGCATCTCGAGGTCAAGTCCTGCCTTGAGCCCCTCCACTCTGTCACGTGTGGCGCCCCAGTCGGTCATCACAACACCGTCAAAGTCCCACTCGTCGCGCAGCACATCAGTGAGCAGCCATTTGTTCTCCGAGCAGAAAACGCCGTTGATTTGGTTGTAGGCACACATCAGGGCAGCAGGCTTTGCCTTTTTGACGACATACTCAAAGGGCTTCAGATACAGCCTGCGCACGGTGTTTTCGGAAGCGACAGAGTTGCCGAGAAAGCGGTAATTCTCGCTGTTGTTCATCGCAAAATGCTTCATGCATACACCGACGCCCTGACTCTGCACACCCTCGGTCTCAGCAGCCGCCATCACACCGGCGAGCAGCGGATCCTCGCTGAAATACTCAAAGTTCCTTCCGCAAAGGGGATTGCGCTTGATATTCACACCGGGTCCGAGCAAGGTGTGAACGCCGTAGTGGCGCGCTTCCTTGGCGATCGCCTCCCCCATTCTGCGCGTGACGTCCGGATCCCAACTTGACGCCGTTGCCGCCGCAGTGGGAAACGCGGTCGCCTGCTCCGCCATACTGACGCCGCCCTCACCGCTGTCGGTCTGCTTGCGCAGACCGTGCGGTCCGTCCGACATGCACAGGCTTGGAATGTCAAGACGCGGGATCGGGTTCGTGTACATAAAATCCGTGCCCGAAACAAGCGCCGCCTTTTCTTCAACAGTCATTTCTTTTAACAGCTTTTCAATATCCATGGCGTCCCCCAATGCTAATTATTTTAAAAAATGGCAGTTAGATTTAAAAAGAAACGGATGTACCGTTTTCAAGACAAAAAGCCGACCGTAAAAGTCAGCTTCATCAAAAAAGAAAAAACTCGCTACAAGTATTGGCATCTCCCTATTTTCACACCTCGTCGCCAAGGCACTATTTTCGGCACCACAGAGCTTAACTTCCGTGTTCGGTATGGGAACGGGTGGACCCTCTGCGTCATCGACACCAATTAATTTGTAGCGAGTTTGTGGCTCCCCCTACTGGGCTCGAACCAGTGACATCATGATTAACAGTCATGCGCTCTGCCAGACGTCAATTCGTACATCATATTAAATAGTTCGTTGCCACGAGGAAGCTTAATCTACATCTTGGTGTGTTGGTGAACTTTCTTCGTCAACAGTTCTTATTATAGCACTGTCTATCTAATCTTGTCAATCCATTCAAGATGCTATAAATTGCTGATAAGATGCTTTCATCAGAATTTGTATTTCGTATCCTCTTGCTACTG
>CAMHCD010000186.1 GCA_946183545.1 uncultured Clostridia bacterium | reverse complement strand
ATGCGCTCAGCGCCTACTACGACATAACCCACGGCGAGGGCTTGGCTATAATCACTCCGCGCTGGATGAAGCATATACTGAGCGAACGCACAGTTGACCGCTTTGTTAAATACGGCGTTAATGTGTTCGGTATCGATGCAAATCAGGACAAATTCGATATTGCAAATCAGGCGATCGACGTGACCTATAAATTCTTTGAATCCATAAACATCCCAATGCACCTTCAGGACGTCGGCATCGACGACAGCCGAATAGGTGAGATGGCTCACCACATCGCCGTAAACGAGGGGCTTGAAGAGGCATGGGCTCCGCTGAACGAGGACGATCTGGTCAAGATCCTGACCGATTCACTGTAATATAACAGGAGGAAGCTATGAAGGATTTTTTATCGCTCGCAAAGGATAGGTACTCCGTACGCAAATTTGAACCGTCGGATATTCCGCGTGAGGACATCGACACAATAATTGAATCAGGCTTATGCGCTCCGACAGCGGTAAACTTTCAGCCGTTCAAAATCTGGGCTTTTGAGAGCGACGAAGCAAAAGAAAAGCTGCTGACATGCACTAAGATGAAGTTTATTGCGCCCGCAAAGGTGATTTTTGCAATAGGCGCTGCGGCAGACAAGGCGTGGATGCGTCCCTTTGACAAAAAGAATTTTGCCGAGATCGACGCTGCTATCGTTACCACACAGATGATGCTCGCCATACATGACCTCGGCTACGGTTCAACGTGGATCGGTCATTTTGACGCGGACGCGGTCAAAGCGATGTTTCCCGAGATGAAGGAATACGAGCTTATCGCGCTTTTGCCGGTCGGAGTTATTGCCGCAGACTGCAAGCCGTCTGACAGGCACATCGCTTCAAAAAGCAGGGAAGAGCTTGTTAAAGTTTTATAGGCGTTTTTTACGAAAAATATAGACAACCGGATATTTTTCTGATATTATAATAGCGAGAGATGGGATCGGAACGATTATAACTGATTTGTTGAATTGTTAACAGAAAGTGAGGATAATCTAATGAAGTTCTTTAAATCCGCTTCCAAGCGCGCTGTTTGCGTGATACTGGCTATACTTATGACAACAGCAGGACTTTCGGTTGCATATGCCGCAGAACCCGGGGACTCAATTATAAAGGGTACCTTTACCATGAGTACCTTTGACGGCACCGACCCCGGCGAGCAGACATATTACTACAGTGACAGCTATTTTTCCGGCTCGGGCAAGGTTTCTAATGAACATCTAAAAACCATGTCCGCGGCTATGATTTTCCAAATAAAGGGATATTCCGCTACTCCTGTGGAAACCTTTGGCGCGACGCTAAAGAACATAGGCTTCAACGACATCACCGCCTATGATTTGGATCATACCTCGCTTGATTCTTTGGGAATGCTGCTTGCGCACAAGACCGTTGACGGCAAAGAGGTAGTAGCTGTTGTTATCAGAGGTGACGGATACGATCACGAGATGGCGGCAAATCTCGTTTCGGGAACCGAGGGTGATATCAAGGCGTTTGCAGACGCCGAGGCACTTGCGGAAAGCCGCGTCCTAAGCTATATCGAGCAGTACGGCATAGACTCCGCAAAATACTGGGTAACTGGCTATAGCCGTTCGGGCGCAGTAGGCAACATGTTCGGTCGTGAGCTTAATAAGGATCCCGAAAAGTTCCGCACTACTGAGGATGATATTTATGTCTATACCTTTGAGGCGGCAAACGGTTCCACTGACAGCACCGTATATGAAAACATCCACAGCACGATCAACCGCAATGACTTTATTACCTATTTATATCCGAGCGTATGGGGTATATACAGCAACGGCACGCCCGAATATATCGGCAATGCGGATGAAAGAATAACGATAAAGATATTAGATGTTTTCAGCAGCACTTTTATGGGCGATTATACGGAGGTAGAGGCATCTGCATATCTCGATGACATGTTCTCGTTCCTTTCCAAATACCTCAGCAGAGAAACCTATAACGAGAAGGTCGGTATCCCGCTTTCAAAGCTTTTAAATGTTTTCTATAACATGAACGATCTGCAAAAAGAAGAGTCGATCGCGTATTTTAAGCAGGTGTTAAACGAGCTTAGGAATGACGACGAATTTTTGCTTACCGTATTTAGCGTAGTAGCTGCTCCTTCCGACAGCGAGAGCCTTGATAAGCTTATGGAACTGGTCATCAAGTATCTTATCAAGGTCGCTGACGGTATCGGCAATCCGTTTGACGAACTGACCTTTGAAACCCTTAAATCGTCATTAAGATCAATACTCGAAGCAGTAGCGCCTGTCGTTGCGGCGGATATGGTAGCACAGCATGAAAAAGGCGAAGATCTTGAGAGCGCTCCGCTCTATCATATTATGACAATAGTAGGAAACATTAAGCAGGTCGTCGGTTATCACTATAACTATAACGTGTTCAACGAGCTTAAGAAGCTTGATTCGTATTATGAGGACGAGACCCGCAGCAATCTTATGGGCGACGTTGACCTTGACGGCAAGATCACCATCGACGACGCTACGCACATTCAAAAAGCAGCGGCAGGGCTCATCACCTTGACCGATCTGCAAAAGAAGCTTGCGGACGTAAGCGGCGACGGAAATGTAACCATAGCTGACGCTACCTGCGTACAAAAATACCTTGCACAGTATGATTCCGGAATCGGCAGTACCGGAACCACCGTTGCATAGTTTATTCATCCTAAAAAACAACACAGTCCGGTTTTCCATGATATTCTTAACGGAAAATTAGGTGGCAGTGATACCCTGAAGGTTTGAAGTTACCTTCAGGGTATTTTTCTGTTCAGTTTTTGTCTAATTGAAACGTGTACTGAATGACAATGGTGTTGCCGCAGGTGCGCGAGTATCTGACTTCTTTTTCGTAGACATCAATCCGCTTGATAAAGGCGCGGAGAATTTCGGGAGTGAGCCTTTCAACATTGACGTACTCTTTGGCTTTGGCAATGAACTCCTTGACGTATTTCTCCTGCAAATCAATCTCATTGATTTTCTCGTTGAGTTCGTTCAGCTTAGTGCGAATCTG
>CAMHCD010000185.1 GCA_946183545.1 uncultured Clostridia bacterium | reverse complement strand
CCCCAGCGGCGCAACTCACGTTATCTTTACCAAGGGCGACGACAGCGGCAAGACTGCCGACCTCGACGTCAACCCCGGCAAGATGTATAAGGACGGAAGCTGGATCGATGTTCCCGGCGGCGGTTCCTCCACCAATCCCACCACACCTACACAGGGCGGTCAGCAGGGCGATACCTCCAAGGTATACTTCCGCAACACCGACAACTGGAGCCCCGTTAAGGCTTACTTCTGGAGCGATTCCAACACCCAGATGATGTCATGGCCGGGTAACAACATGACCAGCGAGGGCAACGGCGTATACAGCGCAACTATCCCCAGCGGCGCAACTCACGTTATCTTTACCAAGGGCGACGACAGCGGCAAGACCGCCGACCTCGACGTTATGCCGGGTCAGATTTATAGTAACGGCAGCTGGTCAAGCTTCTAAGCTTTGCGGTCTGTTTTCCGTAATGCTTCGTTGTCGTCCTTGCAAGGCGCAAGCCTTGCGGCGTCCTTCGCCTCGTCTTACGAAAAATATACTCGCAAATCTATGTCTATTATCTATCCGGAATTAGTATAAAAAGTTTTAATCAGGCAGACAGCTTTATGCAAGAAGAAAGCTGTCTGCCTTTCATTTTTGTACATAAAATGGAATCTTTCGGCAATTGTTGTCAAACCCCTGACTTTGTGATATATTATTGGATGGAAATTAAGAAGAAAAGAGGGCTTGCATTGAGAAAGCTCGCACAGCGTACCGAGGCGGTAGTCAGTCTCGGCGCGCTTGAACATAACATCAAACGCATCCGCTCCATCATCGGCGATGATACCGAGATCATGGCGGTGCTCAAGGGTGACGGTTACGGTCACGGCGAAAAAGGAATTTACCCCACGCTCAAAAAATGCGGCATCGAACGCTACGCCGTGGCGGTCTGGGAGGAAGGCGCGTCTTTGCGTAAGGCAGGCTGCACCGAGCCTATTTTGCTTTTGGGCGATACCTGCGATCTGCAGCTTGAAAACATGATGAAGTACAACCTTACCCCGGCGATCTTTTCCTACGATACTGCCGAAAAGCTGAACACGCTCGCCAAGTGGAGCGGCGCGGTTCAGCCCGTGCATATCAAGATCGACACCGGCATGAGCCGCATCGGTTTTCCTGCCGACGACAGCTCCGTAGAGGTGATCAAAAAAATCAGCGAAATGTCTCATATTGAGATCACGGGAGCGTTCACGCACTTTTCGCGTGCAGACGAGGCGGATGGTCAAAGCGCCAAGGCGCAGTTTGACAAATACCTTTCCATGCTTCAAAAGCTGGAAGCCGCCGGGATCACAATTCCATGCCGTCATGTTGCAAACAGCCCTGCCATACTGCTCCGTCCCGAAACCTATCTTGACGCAGTCCGCGCCGGCGATATTCTGTTCGGACTTTGCCCGATCGACGAGGACGACTGGGAAAAGGCTGACTTCCGTCAGGTCATGAGCTGGTACACATATGTGGTTATGGTCAAGGAGGTTCCGGCAGGCACAGAGGTGGGCTACGGCGGCACCTTTGTAACCGAGCGTCCTACAAAGATAGCTACTATCCCCGTAGGCTTTGCGGACGGCTACAGCCGGGCGCTGTCCAACGTGGGCAAGGTGCGCATAAACGGCGAGGAAGCGCCCATTATCGGCAGAATATGCATGGATCAGTTCATGGTGGACGTCACCGACATCGGCGAGGTCAAGCGCGGCGATACGGTCGCTCTGTTGGACGATAAGCTCAGTGTGCTGTGGATGGCGGACTTGCTCGGCAGAAATGTTGATGAGATAGTCTGCGGCATTTCCAAGCGTGTTCCGCGCATTTATGAAGAATAGGAGAGAGTAAGATGTCTAATTACATTTTCAGAATATTAGCCCACGCAAGCCTCGGAAAGATGAAAACCGCGGTCAAAACCTGTCATGAGCGCTCAGGCAAAAACAGCGTCAAAATCTTTTTTGATATGCTCTACTGCGCCAAAAAGTACGGCGCAGGTTACTATGATTATCAGATTTTTGAGTTTTATAAGCTCAATAAATTGCAGCGCAGCACCTATGTTACGCGTCTTGTAAGCAAAAAGCTCAACACATTTTTGAACAACTACGACTACGACCACTTCCTTGAAAACAAGGACGAGTTCAACGAGCTGTACAAGGACTGTGTGCGCCGCGGCTTTATTCAGCTGCAAAAGGCGAGCAAGGACGAGGTACGCGCGTTCTGCGAAAAACGCGAGTATATCTTCTGCAAAATGCAGGATCTGGAGTGCGGCCACGGTTGCGAGCGTATAAAGGTGAGCGATTACAAGAGCTTTGACGACCTCTATAAATACCTTAAAGAGAAGGATTTCTGCATCTTAGAGGACAACATCACCCAGCATCCCGACGTTGCAAAGCTGTACCCCAACGCGGTAAACAGTATGCGCATAATCACTATGCTCGACAGCAAGGGTGAGCCGCATGTGCTTTACATCGTGCAGAAGATGGGCACAGGCGGCAGCATCATTGACAACAACTGCCTGTTTACTCCCGTTGATCCCGAAACCGGCAAGATACTTTATCCGGCTCACTCGGGCGACACCATCAAGGGTATCATTTACGAGGAACACCCCGATACCCATGTGCACCTCCAAGGCTACACGATTCCCTATGTTAAGGAAGCGGTGCAGATGGTGCTCAACGCGGCAAAGGTCACGCCGCAGATCCGCTATGTCGGCTGGGACGTTGCCACTACACCCGACGGCCCCGAAATCATCGAGGGCAATACCTTCTGCGCTCATGACTTTTGGCAGCTGCCGCCTCATACCCTCAACGGTATCGGCATGCTCCCCACCATCAAGGAATTTGTTCCAGAGTTCTTCTGCGGCGGTAAAGAGGGGATCAAAAGAGATTTCAGCAAGCTTAACGGGGAGAAAAACGCGTTTCCTTCCAGATAAATCCATATATGATAAAAACGGTCGGCTCTTTGTGAACCGACCGTTTTTTTGAGAGAGGTTATTATGAAAATGAGGTAATAGATATATTTGTTTTAGCCCGCGTAGCGGTTAGCGGTGATGTATTCCTTGCCTGTCTGCTG
>CAMHCD010000184.1 GCA_946183545.1 uncultured Clostridia bacterium | reverse complement strand
GCACATGCTAATGCTCAAAGATACACACAATTACCAGAAATAGAATTAGGTAAATAGCGAGGATTGATCATGAGCTACGATTATTCTGAAAATGTATTGGTGCAGGGCGCGGCAGGCGATTTGTTGCGTGACGAATTGGGCTGGGAAGTGCAGTTTGCCTACAACACCGAGGTGTTGGGCGAACAGGGCACCTTTGGGCGCAAATCGTACAATGACATTCTGCTGACGCGCTATCTATACAGCGCCTTGAAAAAGCTGAATCCGTGGCTCACCGACGCGCAGTGCCTTGATGCGGAAAAGCAGCTGCGGCACCATCTTTCTACCTCCTCGCTGCTGCAAATCAACGAGGAAAAATACTACTTTATCCGCGATGGGATCCCTGTTGCCGTCAAGCATAAAAACGGCAAAACCGAAACGCGCCGCGCCGCTGTTATCGATTTCCAGCATCCAAAAAACAATCACTTCCTCGCGGTAAAGGAAATGAAAATCCACGGCGAGCTCTACCGCCGCAGAACCGATATCGTCGGCTTTGTCAATGGTATTCCTCTGTTGTTTATCGAGCTAAAACGCAACGACGTGGACGTGCAAAACGCCTATACCGATAACTACACCGATTATCGGGACACCATTCCGCAGCTGTTTTATTACAATGCTTTCCTTATCCTCTCCAACGGTATGGAGGCAAAGGTCGGCACGCTCGGCAGCAAATATGAGTTTTTCCACGAATGGAAGCGTTTGAACGAAGCGGACGCAGGCAGCGTTGCGCTTGAAACCATGCTGCGCGGCATTTGCAAAAAGGATAACTTCCTCGACCTGTTTGAAAATTTCATTTTATACGACCACTCGGGCGGCAGCACCGCCAAAATCCTTGCGCGCAATCATCAGTACCTTGGTGTAAATGAGGCGGTCAAGGCGTATGAAGCAAGAAAACTCAACGACGGCAAGCTCGGTGTTTTCTGGCATACGCAGGGCAGCGGCAAAAGCTATTCCATGCTGTTTTTGTCGCAGAAGATCCGCCGCAAATTTGAGGGTTCGCCTACGATCGTCATTCTCACCGACCGTGACGAGCTCAACGACCAAATCAGCGATACCTTTGAGAACTGCGGTTTGCTCGGCAAAACAAAAGCCGCTCAGTTCATTGCGACGAGCGGCGCCGATTTGGTGAACAAGCTGAACGGAAACCCGAGCTTTATCTTTACGCTGATACAAAAATTCAACAAGCCCGACGCACAGCCCATTTATCCTGACCACGATATTATCGTGATGTCTGATGAAGCACACCGCAGCCAATACGGCATTTTTGCCGATAATATGATGAAGCTACTCCCCACAGCGGCAAGGATCGGCTTTACCGGAACGCCGTTGCTGTCGAGCGATAACATCACGGTCAGAACCTTCGGCGGCTATATCTCCGTTTATGATTTCAAGCGCGCGGTTGAGGACGGCGCGACCGTTCCGCTCTATTATGAAAACCGCGGCGATAAAATCGAAGATTTACATAATCCCGAAATCACCGACAGGATTTTGGAGGCGATCGAAAACGCCGATCTCGACGTTGACCATCAGGAAAAGTTAGAGGCGGAATTTGCAAAGGAAATCCATCTGCTGACCGCAGAAAAGCGTTTGCGCTCCATCGCGCGTGATTTTGCGCGGCATTATTCCGATTTGTGGACAAGCGGCAAGGCGATGTTTGTCTGCCTGAACAAAGTTACCTGTGTGCGGATGTACGACTATGTGCAGGAGTATTGGAAAATTGAGATTAATTCCATAAAAGAAAAAATCAAGCACGCTACCCAGCAGGAAGCGCAAGAACTCAGCCGCAAGTTGAAATGGATGCAGGAAACCGAAATGGCGGTTGTTATCAGCCAGGAGCAAAATGAGATCCAGACTTTCAAGAAATGGGGTTTGGATATAAAATATCACCGCGAAAAGATGGAAAAGCGCAAGCTCGATAAGGAGTTTAAAGACGCGAAAAATCCCTTCCGCGTGGTATTTGTCTGTGCTATGTGGCTGACAGGCTTTGATGTGAAATGCTTGTCCTGCCTCTATCTGGACAAGCCGCTCAAAGCGCATACGCTTATGCAAACGATCGCCCGCGCTAACCGTGTAGCGGAAGGCAAAAGCAATGGCTTGATTATAGATTATGTCGGCATTGTTAAGGCACTCAGAAAAGCGCTTGCCGACTACACCGCAAATGTCGGCGGTCAGGGAGGTAGCGACCCGACCGTAGATAAAGATTTGCTTATTAAGCGTATTTTAGAAACAATTGAAAAGACAAAGGATTATCTTAAATCAAAGGATTATGATTTACAGAATCTGATCATCGCGTCGGGCTTTGAAAAGCTAACGCAGTTGCAGGCAGCCGCTAATGCAGTCTGCGGTTCGGTCGAGGACAAAAAGTCCTTTACTACTTATGCAAGCGAATTGAAGCGTCTGATGAAATACACCGACCGCGAGGAGGTGACAGGCGCTCCGCGCAAGGAGTATGAAGCTATTGCGGCGATTTATGCGGAATTGCAAAAGAAACGCAAGCACGTAGATACAACCGACCTGATGGTGGAAATCAATCAAATTATCAGCGAGTATGTGGACGTGGAGCCTGCGCCGTCCGGTGATACTGAAGCAGGAAAGAGATTTGATATCAGCGAGATAGATTTTGACCTGCTCCGCCGCGAATTTGCAAAATCAAAGACTAAAAATTTGATTATGCGGGATCTGGAGGAGGTCATTCAGCATAAACTTGACAGCCTGCTGTTTACAAATCCCAACCGCATGAACTACTACGAGCGCTACCAAGAGATCATCGATAATTACAATAGTGAGCAGGACAGAGCGACCATAGAGAAAACCTTTATGGATCTGATGGATTTAGCGAACAGTATGGACGAAGAAGAAAAACGGTATGTGCGCGAAGGTTTTTCGAGTGACGAGGAACTTTCTATGTATGATATGCTGTTCCGCGATGACTTAGATAAACAAGACATAAAAAAGTTAAAGGAAGTTTCCGTCAGCCTACTGCAGAAAATCAAGGCAAAAATTGCCGAGCTCGATCACTGGACAGACAAGCAGGAAACCAAAGCTGAGGTTGATAACCTTATCCGCGATATCCTCTGGAACGACCTTCC
>CAMHCD010000183.1 GCA_946183545.1 uncultured Clostridia bacterium | reverse complement strand
TTCAAATAACTTTTATGCCCTTGGGGAAGGCTCTGTTTACGTCCTGCTCCTATCCGCAATCGGTTAAAACGGAAAGCGCGGTAATTGGATGAATTGTCGCTGTGCAACATGAATTGACTTCGTCATGAATTTGCTTCGCAATGAATTGCCGCTCAGCGGCATGAGAGTATATAGGGGCGGAGCTCGCCTGCCAGATACAGCGAGCCGCAGACTAAAGCCGCGCCGTTGTTTGCTTTTGCGAGGGCAAGCGCTTTGTCAAACGCTTCTGTCGCGCTGCCGCAGGCGGTCACGTTGCTGCATACGGGCTTGATTTTTTCCGCGAGGGCTTCCGGGGCGATGGCTCGCGGATTATCCACGGGCGCGGTAAATACCGCTTCCGGAATCCCCTGCATAAGCGACAGGGCGCTGTCGATGTCCTTGTCAGCCATCATGCCTATGACGCAGTACACGGGCGTATCGGGCAGGAACCGCTTAACGGCGGCGGTCAGCGCCTCCATACCGTTTGGATTATGCGCGCCGTCCAGCAGCACAACGGGGTCTTGGCTCAACAGCTCCAGCCGTGCCGGATTTACCGCGGCAAGGAAGCCGTTTTGAACGTCCGTATCGGTAAAGTCAAGCAAGTCGTTCAGCCGCAGATAATCGAGTGCCGCAAGTGCGGTTTTGGCGTTTTCTATTTGGTGCGCGCCGGCAAGCCGCAGGCGCAGCTGAGTACCGTTCCAGGTCATGACCGTGCCGCTCAGGGTTTCCTCCTGTACGGTGACGGATACGTTTTCGGCGGTCAGCAACGGTACGTGCTTTATGCGCGCCGTCTGTTCTATCACCTGCATAGCCTCATCACACTGAGCCGAGGTGACAACGGCGGAGTTCTCCTTGATTATTCCGCATTTTTGCGCGGCGATGGCGGCGACAGTGTCGCCCAGCACCGCCGTATGGTCAAGCCCGATGGCGGTCAGCACAGCGCACAGCGGCGGCTCGATGACATTTGTACAGTCGAGCAGACCGCCCATTCCGGTTTCCAGTACCACAATGTCGCACTCCGCTTCGGCGTGGATCAAAAATTGCAGGGCGTTGACGTATTCAAACTCGGTTATCACAACACCCTGTTCGTTGAGCCTTTTCAGCACCGGCAGGGTGCGCTCTACCGCGCCGGTCAAAGCTTCCCTGTCAACCATGCGGTTGTTGATTTGGATACGCTCGCGGAAGTCGGTGATGTAGGGCGAAATAAACAGCCCTGTTTTATAGCCTGCCGCCACCAGCACGGACGACAGCAACGCGCACACCGAGCCCTTGCCGTTGGTTCCGGCAACGTGGATGTATTTTAGTTTATCCTGCGGGTCGCCGAGTTCCTTTAAAAACCTCCGCATTCGGTCAAGCCCGGGACGCGAACCGAACGTCAGCAGGGAATGGATAGATTCAAGCGCCTGTTCGTAGGTCATACCGTCAGCTCCTTGTATATCTCGTTCTTTTTATAGCCTGTCAGTGCAGCCGCCTGCTTTGCGGCTTCGGTGGCTTTCATGCCTTTTTCGGCAAGCTCCTTTGCAAGAGCGACCGCCTGCTCCATTGTATAGCTTTCGGCTTCGGCTTCCTCAGCCGCTCCCTCCAGCACCAACACTATCTCTCCGCGCACGCTTCCGTCGGCAAGCTCCCGCGCGGCATGCGAGGTGGTGGTGCGTATCACTTCCTCGTGAACCTTTGTTATCTCTCGCACTATGGACAGCTTACGCTCGCCGAACGCCTCGTACAGGTCTTTTAGGGTAGCAGGCAGCTTGTGAGGCGCTTCGTAAAAAATCATGGTTCGTTTTTCATTCAGCAGGCTTTTAAGGTGCTCGCTTCGGCTTTTTTTGTTTACGCTTAAAAAGCCCTCAAAGGTAAAGCGCCCCGTGCTGAGCCCCGACACCGCCAGAGCCGCTATCACCGCGCTGGGTCCCGGCACTACTACGGTCTTGATGCCTCGCTCGGCGCAGAGGCGGATCAGATCCTCGCCGGGGTCGGAAATACACGGCATACCGGCGTCGGTCACTATGGCGCAGCTCTCGCCCTGCTCTATTCGGGCGCAGATGATCTCGCCTCGCTCGCGTTTATTGTGTTCAAAATAGCTGACCATCGGCTTTTTAATTCCCAGATGATTCAGCAGCTTTAAGGTGACGCGCGTGTCCTCGGCGGCAATAAAATCCACCTCTTGAAGCGTCTGAGCCGCCCGCGGCGAGAGGTCGGACAAATTGCCTATCGGCGTACCCGTTACATATAAAATTCCGCTCATAGTCTTACTCCTGCGTTTTGTAGTTGCCGTAAATGTCGAGCATCTCGCGTGAAAAGCCGCCCTTACCGTCCTCAATAAGCAGTGTGGGCAGGGTCTCCATATAACCGCGCTTTCCTCCCCTGCGACCCTCCAGCAAAAACAGCTTGGGAGCTTTGTCGGTGCGCTGCTGCACAAGCCGCAGCACCTTTGGCTCCAAGTCAAAGCGGCGCATGGACTCCATAGCGTCGGGCAGGCGTTCGGGACGCTGACACATACAGAACCGTCCGCCGAACTGCAGCAGCCGCGACGCAGCCTCACATACGTCGTCAAGCGTACACTCAGCCTCGTGCCGAGCCAAAAGCTTTTTGTCCTCGGGATTTAAAATCCCCGAACCGCTCAGCTTATACGGCGGATTGCACGCCACCAAGTCAAAGCAGCCAAAGGGCAGCACGTTTTTTAGCTCGCGCAGGTCGGCGTTATATATATGGAATTGCTCCTCCAAGCCGTTGAGCACGGCGCTTTTTTGCATAAGGGTGCAAGCGTCCTTTTGGAGCTCCACGGCGCTTACGTCGAGGCTGCGGTCATCTTTGAGCCACAGTAGCCCGATAGTGCCGCACCCCGCGCCCAAGTCCACACGCCGCCTGCCGCCCCTTTGGTTGGCAAAATGCGCAAGCAGGATGGTGTCTGTGGAAAAGTGGTAGCTCTTTGTAACGTATATATTAATGCCGCCGCCCAGCGGCTCCAAGTGAAGCTCCTGCATGGTTATCTTCCTTATCATTTGATAGGCTTATTATACATCAATGTCTGTTTTTTCGCAAGGGTACGGCATAAAACAAAGGCACCAAAAGCCTCCTTTACGAAATGACGGAGGATTCCCATGGCAGGTGCTTTTGATTAAGTTAAGCATTACCC
>CAMHCD010000182.1 GCA_946183545.1 uncultured Clostridia bacterium | reverse complement strand
ACCGTACACATGATTTCCAATCATGCTCCTTCGGCCAGCTCGGACATCTCTCCATTAGCCGAATGTTATTATAACAAATAACTTTGAAAAAATCAAGTGTTATTTTTCAGATTTTAAAAAAACCTGCTTCATCATGGTATTATTCATTATTTTTGTTATATGTTTTGTAAAAATATCGCAATTTATCTTGATTTTTCCGAATAACTCTGTTATATTTATTAAGGCGCCACTGAACTAATGCAGTGTTTGCTTATGGATAAATATTTAAGGAGATGTATTATTAATGAAAAAAATCTTAGCTGCTGTTTTGGCTGCTGCCGTAATGTGCACATCCATCCTCGCGCTTGCAGGCTGCGGTTCCGAAAAAAAGGAGCTTCACATGGCTACCAACGCCGCATTTGAGCCGTATGAGTATCAGGAGAGCGGTAAGGTAGTCGGTATTGACGCTGAGATCGCTCAGGCTATTTGTGACAAGCTCGGCTACACTTTGGTTATCGACGACATGGAGTTTGACGCCATCATCACCGCTGTTACCTCCGGTAAGGCTGATTTTGGTATGGCAGGTATGACAGTAACAGAGGAAAGAAAGAAGTCCGTTGACTTTACCGATCCCTACACCACCGCCATCCAGTCCATTATCGTTAACGAAGGCGAAACCAAGGTAAAGACCGCCGACGATCTGTCAAAGGCTACCGTAGGCGTTCAGCTCGGTACAACCGGCGATATCTATGTAAGCGACCTTGAAGGCGCAAAGGTTGAGCGCTTCAGCAAGGGTGCGGACGCGGTTCTGGCTCTTACACAGAAGAAGGTTGACGCGGTAGTTATCGACAACGAACCTGCTAAAAAGTTTGTTGAGCAGAACAAGGGCACCAAGATCCTCAACGAGCCGTTCGAGAACGAGGACTACGCTATCTGCCTTAAGAAGGGCAGCGAGCTGACCGAGAAGTTCAACAAGGCTCTCAAGGAGCTCAAGGACGACGGTACCGTTAAAAAGATCATTGATAAGTATATTAAAGCATAAATAACAACTTACCGGCGGGTCGTTGTGCCCGCCGATTTGCTGTAATAAGGAAAGAGTTTTATGGAAACATTTTTCTCGGATATCGCTCAGAGCTTTGAAAAAACGTTTATAACCGACGACCGCTGGCTGCAGCTGCTTCAGGGCTTGGGCGTAACGGTCATGATCACCCTTGTTGCTGCGGTGATCGGCGTTGTAATTGGCTTTTTGATAGCAATTGTGCGCTCCACATATGACATACGGCTTATGGGCAGAAAGTGTAAAACGATCGGCGATTATGTGCTTAAGGCGCTGAACTTTATATGCAATCTGTACATCACCATTATCCGCGGTACGCCTGTAGTAATCCAGTTGATGATTATGTACTTTATCGTGTTTGCCAGCTCGCGCGACGGCATTGTGGCAGCGTTCCTCTCGTTCGGTCTTAACTCCGGCGCGTATGTTGCCGAGATCGTTCGCTCAGGTATCATGTCGATCGACAGGGGACAGTCTGAGGCGAGCCGCTCGCTTGGCTTCAACTACTCAAAAACAATGCTTTATATTATTGCGCCGCAGGCGTTCAAGAATATTCTGCCGGCGCTTGGCAATGAGTTTATCGTTCTGGTTAAGGAAACGTCTGTTGCCGGCTATGTGGCTTTGCAGGATCTGACCTATGTGGGCAACTATATACGCTCCCGTACATATGAGGCGTTTTTCCCGCTGATTACTGTGGCGATCATTTATTTGATAATCGTTCTGATTTTGTCATTCCTGCTTAAAAAGCTTGAAAGGAGGCTGCGCAGCAGTGACCACTGATTTACCGTTGATCAAGGTTGAAAATCTTACCAAATCCTTCGGCGACCTGCACGTGTTAAAGGGCATCAACGCCGAAATCAAAAAGGGCGACGTGATGGTCGTCATCGGCGCGTCAGGTTCGGGCAAGTCAACATTTCTGCGCTGCCTAAATTTGCTGGAGGAGCCTACCTCGGGTACCATCACCTTTGAAGGTGTGGACATTACGGACGAAAAGGTCGATATCAACCTGCACCGCCGTAAAATGGGAATGGTGTTTCAGCAATTCAATCTGTTCCCGCATATGTCGGTGCTGCACAACCTTACTCTTGGTCCCATAAAGCTGTTGGGACAGAGCAAGGAGCAGGCTGAAAAAAACGCCATGCAGCTTTTGGAACGTATCGGACTGTCCGATAAAGCAAACGCTTATCCCAATCAGCTTTCCGGCGGTCAAAAGCAGCGTGTAGCCATTGTGCGCGCACTCGCCATGAATCCCGACGTTATGCTGTTTGACGAGCCTACCTCTGCGCTTGACCCCGAAATGGTCGGCGAGGTGCTCGACGTTATGAAGCAGCTTGCAAATGAGGGTATGACAATGGTGGTAGTAACCCACGAAATGGGCTTTGCCCGTGAGGTCGGCACCGATATCGTATTTGTTGACGAAGGTGTTATTGTTGAACAGGGCGCGCCCGATGAGTTCTTCAACAACCCCAAAAGCCCAAGATTAAAGGACTTTTTGTCAAAGGTTTTATAATGTGTTTTCAAGGACTGTTGCCAAGGCAATGGTCCTTTTGATTTTGAAAGCTATTTCCATTGCCCTCACTGCTTCCTATAGAACTATTCCTTCCTGCGAAACACCAAAATAATCCAAACGCTATTTCCATTGCTATCACAGCTTCTCATAGATCCATTCCTTCCGGCGAAACACAAAAATAAACCAAACGCTATTTCCATTGCCCTCACAGCTTTTCATAGAGCCATTCCTTCTCGCGAAACACCAAACGTCATCAAAATAAAAAACGTTCAGAACGCGTTCTAAAATACTTTACAAATTTGTCAAGATATAGTATGATTATAGTAACTATAAAAATATATATGGAGTGTTTGAATATGCAACCAAAGTATAAGAGAATTCTGTTAAAGCTTTCGGGCGAAAGTCTGGCAGGTGAAAAGAAGCACGGCATTGATTTTGATACTGTTGTCAGCATCTGCAAGCCCATCAAAGAATGTGTTGAAGCCGGAGTTCAGGTCGGAATCGTAGTAGGCGGCGGAAACTTTTGGCGCGGCAGAAGCTCGGGGGAGATGGATAGAACCAGAGCCGACCATATGGGTATGCTCGCTACTACCATCAATGCGTTGGGCGTAGCCGACGCGCTTGAGTCGCTCGGCGTCGAAGTACGCGTTCAAACCGCGATCAGCATGCGCCA
>CAMHCD010000181.1 GCA_946183545.1 uncultured Clostridia bacterium | reverse complement strand
CTCACGCCTGCGGGCGAGCTGGTTAAACGCGCCTATCAGTGGGGACACAAGGCGGTTGCGATAACCGACCACGGCGTGGCGCAGGCGTTTCCGGACGCTATGCATGCCGCCGACGATATAGCTTACTCCGGCGGTGAGATCAAGGTGCTGTACGGCACCGAGGCTTACTTTATGGACGACCTCGTCGAATCTGTATCGGGAACTAAAACCGAGGATTTTACGGGTACCTTTATTTGTTTTGACATTGAAACCACGGGACTTTCACCCCTTAAAGATAAAATAACCGAGATCGGCGCGGTCAAGGTAGTCAACGGTGAGATCACCGATACTTTCTCGACCTTTGCCGACCCCGGAATGCCTATCCCGCAAAAGATCACTCAGTTAACGGGCATAACCGACGATATGGTCAAGGGTGCGCCGTCACAAAGCGAGGCGGTCTCCGCGTTTTTGGAGTTTGCCGGAGACAATATCCTTGTGGCGCATAACGCGTCGTTCGATACCTCCTTTATCCGCCGCGCCTGCCTGAATATGGATCGCGAGTATAACTACACCTCTATTGATACGGTAGCTATCGCGCGTGCCATACTGCCCGATATAAAAAACGTAAAGCTCGATACGGTTGCCGATTATCTGCGCCTTGGCAAGTTTAACCATCACCGCGCTACCGACGACGCCGAAATACTCGCTAAGATATTCATAAGCCTTTGTTCACGCCTTAAGGACGATTACGGCATTGTAAAATCGGGCGATATCAATACAAAAATCGCCGGCGGAGATTTTAAAAAGCTGCCGACGTATCATCAGATAATTCTTGCAAAGAATAAAACAGGACTTAAAAACCTGTACAAGCTTATTTCCTACAGCCACCTGAATACCTTTTACAAAAAGCCGCGTATCCCCAAAAGCAAGCTTGTTGAGCTTAGGGAAGGGCTTATTATCGGCTCCGCCTGCTGCGAGGGTCAGCTGTATAAGGCTATTTTAAAGGGCGCTCCTTGGGGAGAGCTAAAAAACATAGCGTCGTTTTACGACTATCTTGAGATCCAGCCTTCGGGCAACAATCAATTTCTTATCCGCAACGGCACCTTTAAAAATGTCGAGGAGCTTCGCGAGATAGACAAAACAATAATCAAGTTGGGCAGAGAGCTGAATAAGCCCGTCTGCGCCACCTGCGACGTACATTTCATAGATCCGCATTGCTCGGAGTACCGCAAGATACTTCAGGCAGCGCTTAAATTCAAGGACGCGGACGAACAGGCTCCGCTTTACTTCCGCACCACCGCCGAAATGCTCAAAGAGTTTAGCTGGCTGGGGGAGAAGAAGGCATATGAAGTGGTCGTCACCAACCCGAATAAGATCGCCGATATGTGCGAAAACATCAGACCGATCCCGGAAGGAACCTTCCCGCCAAATATCGAGGGCGCTCAGGAACAGCTTATTGACATCACATGGAAGCGCGCCAAGGAGAAATACGGCGATCCGTTGCCCGAAATAGTAAAGGCGCGGCTTGAAAAGGAGCTCAACTCCATTACCACTTACGGCTTTTCGGTGCTGTACATGACCGCTCAAAAGCTTGTTGCCGACAGTGAGGCACACGGCTATCTGGTCGGCTCGCGTGGTTCCGTAGGTTCGTCCTTTGTCGCTACGATGTCCGGTATATCCGAGGTTAATCCGCTGTGTCCGCACTACATTTGTCCAAAGTGCAAACACAGTGAGTTTATCACCGACGGCAGCTACGGCTCGGGCTTTGACCTGCCTCCCAAGGACTGTCCGGAGTGCGGTACGCACATGGATCAGGACGGTCACGAGATTCCGTTTGAGACCTTCCTTGGCTTCAAGGGTGACAAGGTGCCTGATATAGACCTTAATTTCAGCGGCGAGTATCAATCAAAATCGCACCGCTACACCGAAGAGCTGTTTGGTAAAAACAACGTGTTCAAGGCGGGAACGATATCTACCGTAGCTGAAAAAACCGCTATCGGCTTTGCCAAAAAGTATTTGGAGGAACGCGGGCTCAGCCGCAACAAGGCGGAGCTTAAGCGTCTTGCAAAGGGCTGCACGGGCGTAAAACGTACTACAGGTCAGCATCCCGGCGGCATGGTCGTAGTACCCCGCACAAACGAGGTATATGATTTTTGTCCCGTACAGCATCCCGCAAACGATATGACCTCCGACAACATCACTACTCACTTCGACTTCCATTCGATCCACGACACCATCACCAAGCTTGATGAGCTCGGTCATGATGTGCCTACAATTTACCATTATTTAGAGATGTTTACCGGCATCCCCGTTATGAAGGTTTCCATGAGTGACCCCGATGTTATGTCGCTTTTCACCTCCACCAAGGCGCTGGGCGTCACCGAGGATGAAATCGACTCCAAAACGGGCACGTTCAGTATTCCGGAATGCGGCACCAGTTTTGTGCGCGGCATGCTGATGGAATCTCAGCCCAAAACCTTTACCGACCTTTTGCAGATCTCGGGTCTGTCTCACGGCACCGACGTTTGGCTGGGTAACGCTCAGGAGCTTATCCACAACGGCACCTGCACTATTTCGGAGGTTATCGGAACGCGTGACTCCATAATGACCTACCTCATGCACAAGGGTCTGGATGATTCCATGGCTTTCAAGATAATGGAGATAGTGCGTAAGGGCAAATCCACCAAGCTGCTGACCGAGGATCATTTCAAGGCGATGCGCGAGCACAATGTCCCGGAGTGGTACATTGACTCTTGTATGAAGATCAAGTACATGTTCCCCAAGGCGCACGCGGCGGCATATATGATCGCGGCTTTGCGGCTCGGTTGGTACAAGGTTCACACGCCTACCGAATACTATGCGGCATACTTTACCGTCCGCAGCGAGAACCTTGACGGCGCGCTGCTTATGCAGGGACACAGCGCGGTCAAGGCAAAAATGAATCAAATCAAGCAGATGCAGCAAAATCACGAGTCTTCCGACAAGGATGACAAGGATTATCAAACTCTGCAGATCGTCAACGAAATGATGGCGCGGGGTGTGCAAATTCTGCCGGTTGATATTTATAAATCGGAAGCAAAAATGTTTGTGGTTGAAGACGGAAAGATCCGTCTGCCGTTCTCCTCGCTGCCCGGCGTAGGCGAGGCGGCGGCGATCTCGCTTGCCAAAGAGGGCAAAAAAGGCGAATACCTGTCTATTGAAGATATGCAGGTAAAAACCAAGGTCACCAAGGCGGTCGTAGAAACAC
>CAMHCD010000180.1 GCA_946183545.1 uncultured Clostridia bacterium | reverse complement strand
GTACACAGCTGACCATGAGAACCTTCCATACCGGCGGCGTTGCCTCGGCGGAAGATATCACCCAGGGTCTGCCGCGTGTTGAGGAGCTGTTTGAGGCAAGAAAGCCCAAGAGCCTTGCCATCATCAGTGAAATCGACGGTGAGGTGCGTTTTGAGGAAATCAAGAACGCCCGTCACGCCGTTATCTATAACAAGGAAACAAGCGACGAAAGAGCTTATCTCATCCCCTTCGGCTTCCGCGTTAAGGTTGCGGAGGGTCAGCAGATCAAGAAGGGTGACAAGATCACCGACGGCGCGGTCAATCCGCACGATATCCTCGATATCCTCGGACCCGAAGCGGTCATGAACTACCTCATTTCCGAGGTTCAGAGTACCTACCGCTTACAGGGTGTTGAGATCAACGACAAGCACATCGAGGTAATCGTCCGTCAGATGATGCGCAAGGTCAAGGTAGACGACGCAGGCAGCACCGGCTTCCTGTCGGGTCAGACCTACGACAAAAACGACGTGCTCTACGAAAACGAGCAGATCAAAAAGCGTATTGCCGCAGGCGAAACCGACCTCCGCGAGGCTACCTTCACCCAGCTGCTGCTCGGTATCACCAAGGCGGCTCTTGCGACCGACAGCTTTATGTCGGCGGCTTCCTTCCAGGAGACCACCCGCGTACTGACCGACGCCGCCATCAAGGGCAAGGTCGATCCGCTGGTTGGCTTGAAGGAGAACGTAATCATCGGTAAACTGATCCCTGCCGGTACAGGCATGCAGCGCTACGCCAACGTTGAGCTTGAAAACACCAAGCCCGAGCTGGTAAGCGACGAAACAGCACCCGAGGATTTTGATTTAATGTAATATTCACTCAAAGGGAGAAGCCAACCGGTTTCTCCCTTTTTCATGCCGCGAGGAGCAATGTTACAGCTATTTTAAAGCTTTACACCCGTAGGGAACGGTCTTGACCGTTCCGAGGTTGAGCATTCAACATTTGGCGCTCAATCTCGGTTCAGTCAAGACTGAACCCTACAAGACGTTCATATAGTTTTACTAAACGACATCTGATTCTGTCCGTTTGTCGATAGAAAAGCGGGCTGTGCGCATAACTTATTTTGTGTTTTTAGTTGAAATAATATTGACTTACCCTATATAATAGGGTATAATGTAATTGAAAAGCGGGAGAGGTAACGACATGAGTGTATATGAAAGCATTATACAGGGCTTGAATGAAGCGATCGAATATGAGAAGGGAACCGGAAAAGCACGCACGGCGAAATGCACTGTCAATCCCGCGCCGCAGTTTACCTCGCAGGAAATCAAGGACATTCGCCTGAGTCTTGGAATGACCCAGCTTACGTTTGCCGAGGTGATGGGCGTATCTGTCAAAACGGTTGAAGCGTGGGAAGCAGGCATAAACAATCCTATTGGCTCGGCAAGACGTTTTTTAAGCGTTCTCAAAGCGGAACCCGGATTGTTGGCGAGGGCAAATATTATCTCGGCATAAGTAAAGAATAAAAAACATCGGAACGTCGGACGGTAAATCCGTTGGGCGTTCTTTTTTGTTCCTTGATGTATGTGCAATATCACCAAATCAAGCGCCTGATTTTTGGATTGCGTATGCAGAAAAAATATGGTATGATAAAGGTGCCAAACAAATTTTATATTTAATGCGATAGGTTTGTATTTTTTGTTAAAAATACAGGCTCTATTTTCTCATTCCTATCGTATGATGAAAATTTGTTTGGCGACAATCGGAGCTATGTGTTTTTGGGCGTATGGCTTCGGCTGTACGTCTTTTTATTTTATCATTTTTTAGGAGGTTTGATTATGAGCAAAACGATCAAAAAAATGACAGCTGTTTTGTTGTCCGTGCTGATAGTATGCAGCGCGTTTGCAGTAATGCCCGTGTCCGCAGTGCCTGTTGGTCACGGTAGGTACACACCATCTTCCGGAGTGGAAACCTACAAGTATTACTTTGCCATGCCGGGTTGCTGGGTCAATGAGTCCACGCACGAGAATAACGACGTAGCAGGCGTTTACTGGTGGTCTGCGCCCGACGATCCCGACACCAAGTTCGGTCGCGGCCGGCCGGGTTATGAGATGGACAAGGAAGCCGAGTGCGACAACCTTTGGAGTATCAACGCTCCAAAGCTTGCATCCATTCTTGTATTCAACAACTATCTCGACGGCGGCATGAATCCCAACCAACCCATATTTAAGAATGCGCAGCAGTGCCAAAACAAGAACGTAGAGTATTATAATGAGGGTGACACCGACACCTATTCTCAGAAGTTCTGGGAGTATATGTGGACAAAGGCAGCAAAGCAGGTCGGGTTAAATACCGATGCTCCTTCCTTTGACTATACTTCCGACGAAGTATATGAAGCTATGATCGATCCCGCTAATGCAAGCAAGATCGACTTTAGCGACGAATTCGGCGATTATGGTAAGAACTTCTATGCAGAGTTGGAGAACAGTTCCGGTCTTGCAATGAATTTCCAGAACATGGTGTATGTGGTTGACCTTGACCCCGCACATATCAAGATCATCAACGAAGACATCATCCCCGGCGGTAAGCCTGCCTACGACGGAGAATTCTACTTCTATTACGGCAACGGCGAATACGGCATGTGGCCGACCAAAGCAATGGCGCTCAAAATGGAGGGCGTAACGCAAAAGTCGAACGGTTCCTACACAGGTGGTGCAAGGGTTGATAAATACGGAACTGTTTTCAATGCCGGCGGTCAAATAGTTATCGGTAACTTTACTAAACAATATAATGCAAACACAACTACCCCTGATCCTTCTGCAACCACTGCCACTAAACCAACTACTCAAACCACTGTCACAAATCCAACTACCCCAACCACAGCAACACATATATCCACCGAAATAGTATCAAGCGGCACGACAGGCGCCTGCACATGGACGCTGGATGAAAACGGCACGCTGACAATCAGCGGTAACGGAAAAATGAAGGATCTTTATAACCCGTGGGGGAAAGATATCAAAAGCGTCATCATTAAGAAAGGTGTGACTGGTATCGGCAAGGATGCGTTTGCGAACTGCAAGGAACTAAAAAGCATCACCATATCCGACAGCGTAACGAGTATTGGATCTGAGGCGTTTTTAGATTGCACGGGACTGATAAGCCTCACCATACCCGACAGCGTGACGGATATCGACAGCAGGGCGTTTGAAGGCTGCACGGGACTGACAAGCGTCATTATCGGTAACAGCCTGAAAAGTATCGGCCC
>CAMHCD010000179.1 GCA_946183545.1 uncultured Clostridia bacterium | reverse complement strand
CGCTGATATGCGGCGTTGGACATTCCGCACAGGACGCATAACGTTTTCGGCGGCTTTCCCTTTGGGTCTTTTTCAAATTCCGCTTTGATTTCCAAAAGGCTGTTTGCCGCTGCGTCAATTTGATTAGCGCCGAGCTTGATTTCAAACGCACACCATTCGCCGTTGCTCATTTCCACAACAGCGTCGATTTCCTTGCCTTGGTAATCCTGATAATGAAAAACATTACCGCCAAATGACTCGGCATATATCCTTAAATCCCTTTCGCACAAGGCTTCAAACAGGAATCCAAAGGTGTTCAAATCATTTAATAATCTGTCTTGATTTGCTTTTAACAGAACGCACGCTAATGCGGGATCGCAAAAATGTCTTTTTTCAGCCTGCTTTACTCTTACGGATGAGCGTATATTTGACGAGAAGGGCTCCAGATTATCTAATAAGAATAACCTTTCAAAGGCGTCGAGATACGTCGCCACGGTCGTTCTGTCAATAGTTTCGTCATCCGTATCTTTTATATCCTTCAGCAGCTGCCCAATCGACACCGTAGTGCTTTCGTTTCTTGCCAACGAGCGAAGCAACAGCTTCATTTTGTGCTTGTCATACTTGACGCTGTCCAGTCTTTGAATATCATCGTCGAGGATCGCATTGATATATGATTCCGGCAAAAGCTGCGCGTTTTCCCGGCTTACGCCGATATTGCCCGGCCATCCTCCGCGCACCACGTAATAGATCAGTTGACGGATGTCGACTTCTCCCGTTAACTGCGTCGGCATTTCACCGTTGCACAGCCTTTCCAGAGATACGGCTCCGGAGGAATCCCCCGATTCGTACAGCGACATGGTTCTCATGCGCAGCTTGCTTATACGACCCGCGCCGCTGTGCAAAACACCCTTTCTCTTTGGGGTTGACGAACCGGTTAAGATGAACTGTGCTTTTTGTGCACGTCTGTCCACCGTGTAACGCACAGCATCCCATATGGAGGGTACCTCCTGCCATTCGTCGATCAATCTCGGCGTTTTGCCCGATAAAACAGTATCCGGAGCGATCTCGGCTAACTGCCGGTTTTGAAAATTGTTTTTCGGATCGCCTATAAGATACTCGCTTTTACAATGATAGGAGGATGTCCATGTTTTTCCGCACCACTTCGGTCCCTCAATACAAATTGCGCCTACTGTTTCCAAATACTTTTCGACACGCGCGTCTATAACTCTGTGTTTATAATTTGATTTATTAGCGATACTCATATTATATCTCTCCGAAATAGCCGTAATATTATTCTTTCCGTTTGCACTTCATATAATCATTATAATCTATTCCGCAGGATTTTGCAATATCATTCCGCAGGATTTCGGGTTTTTATTCCGCAGGATTTCGGGATTTCATTCCGCGGGATTTTGAATTTTATAGACATTTACCCCGATATTTCTACAACGTTATTCCGCGAGCAGTTCCTCTATCATATCCGCGGCTTCGTTAAGGTAGTTGCCCTCAAACGCTTCCGCCTGACCGCTGTCGATCTTCTGTGCCAGCTCGGGGTCGATGGGGAGCTTTGCGAGCACACGGGTATCATGCTTTGCGGCGATCTCCTCAATGTGGCTGTCGCCGAACACGGAGTGCTTTTTGCCGCAGTCGGGGCAGGTAAAGTAGCTCATGTTCTCAACCAAGCCGAGGATGGGCACGTTCATCATTTCAGCCATTTTGACCGCCTTTTCAACGATCATGCCCACCAACTCCTGCGGCGAGGCAACAACGATGATGCCGTCTACGGGCAGGCTTTGGAACACGGTCAACGGAATATCGCCTGTTCCGGGAGGCATGTCCACAAACATATAGTCTACGTCGTTCCAGATAACGTCCGTCCAGAACTGCTTGACGGTTCCCACGATCATGGGTGAACGCCAAACAACGGGGTCGGTCTCCTCCTTGAGCAGAAGGTTGATGGACATCATTTCGATACCGGTTTCGGTGATAGCAGGCAGGATACCTGCCTCGGTACCCATCGCCTTGTCGGTCATTCCGAACGCCTTCGGCACAGAGGGACCCGTGATATCCGCGTCCAAAATAGCGGTCTTTTTGCCTCTGCGGTTAAAGGTGACCGCCAGCAGAGAGGTCAGCAGGCTTTTGCCTACGCCGCCCTTGCCGGACACAACGGCAATGACCTTGTTTACCTTACTGAGCTGATTCAGCTCTTCGATCAAGCTCTCCTGACCTGAGCAGTTGCTGCCGCAGGAGGAGCAATCGTGATTACATCCCATAAATAAACCTCACTTTGTTTTAAAAAAAAGCGGTCGGTAACGCGGCTTGAAACGCAAGCCCGTTGCCTGACCGCCATATGTCTTAGTATAAATTACTTTTCCTCTACGTAGTCGTCCGTGATCTCGCTTTCGTCGTCGAGGATATCGGAGTTTTCGTTTTCGCTGAGTACATCCTGCTCAACGCCGCCTACGAGAACCTTGGTTTCGTCGTTAAAATCGCCGTCTTCGGTTTTTTCGGCTTCCATCTCGAAGCCGCTGAAGAAGGTGTAGGGGATTCCGTAACCGAACGCGACGCCCGCCAGATAGACCACAACGGAAAGGCTGTTGTTTTCAACAAATACGTCGTGAAGCGGCATAAAGGTAGCCACGGAAGCGATGATGATATACAGTGTGGGCAGCACCAGCACCACCAAGGTGAGGGGTGAAAAGCGCTTGACCGCCTTGCCGTCGCCCACTCTGGTAGCGTAGAACAGCAGCAAGCCAAACACCGCGCATACCACAACTGTAACGATTTGACCGTAGGGGCTCTGAATGGTTTTGGTAAACTGCGCAAAGAAGTTAGCGCAAACGATAAAAGCGATAATCAAAAACGCAGAGAAAAACAGATTTATTGTTTCTCTTTTATCAGGTTTTTTCATAGTAAGACCTCCAAATTTTTAACTATCCTTTACTTTACCATACTTCACGCGAAAATTCAAGGGGGAGAGGAAGGATTTTGGTAAATTGAAAGTTGAAAATTATTACGCAGATAGGTTGGCTTTTAACTGCGGTTGCAGTGACTTACAATGTAGGGGAGGCCCTTGCGGCCTCCCGAAGCTATGCGCACAGTCCATGGGAGGCCGCAAGGGCCTCCCCTACGATGGTTGGTTTTTGAGGGCTTAGTTTAACAGCAGTACCCCTCGCTAATCTCGCTTTTTAACCGCGGCAAAGCACGCCCAGCCGTTTTCGAGGTGCTCCTCGATGATGTCAAAGTATCGGCTTACCTCAGCCTTTACCTCGTCGGCTCGCGTGTCGATGAT
>CAMHCD010000178.1 GCA_946183545.1 uncultured Clostridia bacterium | reverse complement strand
ATCTGCGCTCTCGCTAAAAACAGTCCCCCGGACTGTTTTCTTAACGCTCGCCTTCAAATCCCTTCGGATTCTGTGCGGACAATTTTTTAGGGATACCCTTTTGGGGTATCCCTAAAAAATGGCCCGCCCGAAGGGATTTGAACCCCCGATCTCCGGAATCGGAATCCGTTGCGTTATCCAGCTGCGCCACGGGCGGAATTTCCTGATTATTATACACTATTTTGAGGCAGTTGGCAAGTCTTAATTTGCTAATCGTTCTGCTCGCTCAGCTCCACCTTGATTTTGACGTTGAATTCTCCGGCGCCGACGGTGGCATATTCTTTGCATATGGCGCACAGGCTGCCGCTGTTATCAAAGAAAAGCATGCTTTTGTTGATATTGTCGTCGCTTAGAGTTTTTTCGTAGTTGATGTAGTAGTCGTCTTTGAAGTTGTCATATTTGAACTTTGACACATAATCATTTTGCAGCGACTCCTCAACGGCGGCGTTCAGCTCGCTTTCATCCCTGCCCATATAGGCGGCAATGCCCTTGTTGTCAAGGCGAGTGTTTTTGATAATGTGATAGTTGTATACGCCGTAGTCTACGGTGTGCGAACTGTAGGTGCGTGTTATCACAACGCTAAGCACGTCCTCCGTAAGATAGCTTTCGTAGGAGATCTCTGTCACCTTCGGCGTTTTACCCTCGTCAACAGCTTTTGCGGCATCCTTGAAATCATTTTCATATGTTTTTTCGATTTCACTGTTTATAGCTTTGGCGTCCTTGCTGTCCATGGTCAGCTTGGGGATTTGAAATTCGTTGGTTTCCCAGCCACCGGCTGCTTCCTCAACGCGGAAGCTTTCTTTTTTTGCGGTTTTTATATAGCCCTGAGCGCTGTTCGGCTCGGTCTCCTCGGGCTCGGTTGGAGCGTCGGTGACGATTTGGTAATACTCCCGCGAGCTTTCTTCGGATTTACCGCAGGCGCATAATACCGCGCATAAAATCAGCGCGGCGATAATCAATTTTGCTTTCATATACTCTCCCGACCGTTACGGTTTTACGATCTTTATATTCTCAAACGGCGTGAGCGAGATGCCCATAGCGTTTAATTTGGCAACGCAGTCTTCGTACAGGACATGTGTTTGCAGTTTTTCCGGTTGGTGCGCGTCAAAGCCCAACACAACGCGGTTGCCTGTTTTTGCCGCGATCTCCCAGAACGCAGGGTTGGGGTAATCGCGCTTGTTTTCGTAGCCTAACATATTGAACTCCAGCGGGATGTTGCGTTCCTTGGCATAGGCGCACAGCCTGCCCATCTGCTCCGTATAAAACGCCTTATCGCCTCCGAAATACGCGATATCCGGGTGAGCGACATAGGTGAACGCGTTGGTCTGCAAGCCCTCAATAACCTGATCTACATACCGAACAAGATAACGCTTGCCGTATATTCCGTGTTCCTTGTAATCATTCTCGTCATACTCATTGCCGACAAAATGCTGCCCCATGATAAGATAATCAAAGTCGTAGGACTGCGCCAGCTTGCGCAGCTTGTCAAAGCTTTCGGGGTAATACTCAGCCTCAAAGCCCAACAGTATCTTGATGTCCGAGGCATATTCCTTTTGCAGCGAACGCACGCTTTTGACATAATCCTCGGTTTCCTGCGGAGTCATGCGGAAATTGCTGTAGTAACCGGGCAATGAAAAAAACTGCGGGCAGTGGTCGGAAAAACCAAGCAGCTTAAAGCCGCCCTGGATCGCCGCCTCAACATATTCTCTGTCTGTGCCTTTTGCGTGATGACAGCGGTAGGTGTGGGTGTGTAAATTATAGTACATAATTATCCTCTTTGTTTGTTTTGAACTATTATAATACAAATCAGCAATAAATGCAAATACGGTTGCGATCTATTAAAAAACAAGCGGAAAACCGGCGTGAAATATATTCACGTTTCGACATTTTCTGCCATTTTTATCCGGTTATATGCTATACTATAATCATCAACAGGAAAGTGTGGCGGGTAGTGATGGCAAAGAAGATCTGTTTAAGCTTATTTTTGATTATCTGCGTTGTCACTGCCTCTGTTTGTGCGGTTTTTGCGCAGTCTGTTTTGGTGGATGCGCTTTCGGGCTGCCGCAAGCTCTTTGCTTACAGCGGCGGTCAAACGGCGTATTTCTACGGCTTTAAGAACGCTACACTGTACTCCGTTAATGTGCTGCCGCAGGTTGTGACGCGCAGCGCGACTGTTGACGGCGCTGTCATGGCGGTGTGTCACGACGAAACCAACGCATACGCGCTTTATCAAAAAAACGGCGTGTATGGAGTTATGACTCTCAGCCACAGTACCGGACGCGCTGTTTGCCGAACGATACCCTCCGCCAAAAATATAAACTATCATTCCTTTGCTGCCGACGGAAACAGCGTTTATTTGCTGAGCAACGAAGGGACATATACTACCGTTGTAAAATTTGACAGCAGCGGAAACAAGCAGTTATCTTATTCACTTCCGCAGGGTGCTCAGCGGCTGTTTGTAAACGGCGGACGTGTGTATTGCGTAGCTTATTCAAACGAGGTGTATCTGCTGAACGGCTCCGGCAAGGCTTGGTGTGCCGAACTCAATTGCAGTGAGACCTGTTATGACGCCGGCGTGGGTTATATCTATACACAAAGCGGAAAGCTGATCAATCTGAAAAACGGAGGGGTCAGGCAGCTTAGTGCGGCGTTTTGCGTACAGACAACGGATGCTTTGCTTGAGTCAAACAGCGGCAGGCTGTTTGCCGCGGTAGGGAAGAAGAGCTTTACGCTCAATGACCGTTTTCGAGTTGTTACCGAGAACACCGCCACCCCGACAACGGCAGCTGTTGCGCAGTCTTCTGCATCCTCGGTCGCGGATGCCCTGGAGCCGCCGTATTACGATAACCAAACCGTTATTGCGCCGCGCGATATAACGGTGAAGAACCTCCAAAAGAAGTATGGTAAGATAACAAAGACGGCAAATGAAAACGGCAGGGTAGTCACATCCGGAAAGGTCAAAACAGGCTTTACGGCATATATCGGAGGCAGCGCCTACACGGTAATCGTTTTAGGAGATATAAACATGACCGGAACGGTAAACGGCGCTGATGTAAAGAAGTTTATGGAGCATGGCTGCGGTAAAATCGTGTTGAGCGAGTTACAAAGGAAAGCTGCCGACATGAATCAAGACCATGCAGTGGATAACCGCGATTTGGTTCTGCTTGCACAGAGCTTTTGATATTAACACATATAATACTAATACCTAATAAAAAGTAGACAATCTTTGCGGTCTATTTTCCGCAA
>CAMHCD010000177.1 GCA_946183545.1 uncultured Clostridia bacterium | reverse complement strand
TGGTGTTCGCCTTACGGATGAGCGAGCGGTTGTAGCGGTAGCGCACATAGCGTCTGGCAAGCTCAAAAGCGCCCTTCGCCATAAGCTGATCCTCGACCATGTCCTGGATCTCCTCAACGGAAACAGCACGGTTCATCTTGTTGCACTTGTACTCTACGTAGTCCGCAATATCAATGATCTGCTCGTCGGTCAAAAACGGTGTGTCATTTGAATTGTTGGCTTTCTTAACGGCATTAATGATCTTTACAACGTTAAAATCTTCTTCGGAGCCGTTACGCTTGATTATTTTCATGTACCTTTCCCCTTTCACAGTTTTATTCAAAACAATCTAAATTAGTATATTTGTATTTTCTGTCGATATGACGTTAATAGTTAACGCAAACATCAGACCCGCCGTTGAAGGACTTATAAGGATACATCCCATCTTTTCCGTAGGCGGAGAATGCGTCCGCTGACGCCGTCCACCGGCGCCCACTGACGCCGCCCACCGGCGCCGACCGAGATTTATTATACATCACATACTTGTAAATTGCAAGTGTTTTTTTGCACAAAAGCACAAGATATAGTATTCTAAAAAAGAATTAAACACAGGATATAGAAGGCTTGTAATGGCTTGTTATAGTTTTGACGCAACCCGAAAACATAGGTTTTATGCGCACTTAGGCTATCTTGTTAATGAAAAAAATACATTTCGTCAGTTTGTCAAGTTACAATTATTAAAAAATCTGTTACAGTATTGGCACTATATATTGTGGGTCACGCCGGTTGCTGACACAAGAAACAGCCGGGAAGCTACGGTTCATAAAATCCGTCTTCCCGACTGTTAATCTTCGTTTTCTGTTTTTGATTTGGAGAATACGCAGCCGCAGTAATTCTGGCGGTAAAGGTCATACTCCCGGGAGAGCACAATGCTGCGTTTGTAGCCCTCTTTCTTCTTAAAGTCACTGTACAGCCAAGGTACGCCGAAGCTCTCTCCTGCCGCCGCTCCTATTGTGTTTAGTAGCTGCGCGTTTTTCAGCGGACTGATGGTCAGCGTGGTGGTGAAATAATCATAGCCGCCGTCCTTTGCCAATTGCGCCGCAGCGTTAAGACGAAGCTCAAAGCATTTTTCGCAGCGCTTGCCGCCCTCGGGCTCGTGCTCCAAGCCCTTGACCGCGTCAAAAAACACCTGCGGGTCGTAGCTGCCCTCAACTACGGTTACGGGATTTTTAAACGGCATTTGACTGACAAGGCGTTTTTCCTCGTTCAGACGGTGGAGATATTCTTCTTTTATAGAAATATTCGGGTTATAGTAAAAAACCGTGACCTCAAAATACTGTGTCAGGTATTCCAAGCAATACGACGAGCAGGGCGCGCAGCAAACGTGAAGCAGCAGGCGCGGAACCTCGCCGTTTTTTTCATGCGCTGCGATCACCTTGTCGAGCTCGCGCTGATAGTTAATCTTATTCATTTAAAATATACTCCGTCAGTTCTTGGGCAGTATCGGCAACAAAGGGAGCACCGGCATCAAGCAGCTCGCGCTTGCCGCGAAAACCCCAGCTGACGCCTGCCATTGCAACACCGCCGTTTTGAGCGGTGTACACGTCAACGTCACTGTCGCCGATATATATGCAATCCTGCGCCGAAAATCCGTGAAGCGCGAGCATTGCGTGCAGGCTTTCGCCGTCGGGCTTACATTTATACTGCGGCTTTTGACCCCACGCCTCGGCAAAGCTGTGACCGGGGTAAAGCTTTTGAAGTATTTTTGCGACAAACTCATCGGGTTTGTTTGAAAGCACCGCGGTATGCACGCCGTGTTGCGCAAGGGTGCTGAGCATCTCGCGACATCCGGGGTAGGCTGCTGTGTTGTCGTTGCAGTGGAGTTTATATTCATCATTAAAAACGCGCGTTACCAAGGCGCGAAGCGTATCGTCAGCGGCAGCTTGACCCATAGCCCGGCGAACGAGCATATCGCGGCCGTTACCGACAAATTTGTTGTAGGCGCTGACGCTGTGTTCGGGCAGACCGGCAGCGCGTAAGCCCTTGTTTACGCTGAGCGCCAAGTCCGTCAAAGAATCAACCAGCGTCCCGTCTAAATCAAAGACAGCAATTTTTATCATAGAAACACCTTAATTCAGTCCCTTTTCCATTTCAAGCAAAATAGCGCGGCAGGGAGCCGCTTCCAAGCCGCAAAGCTTAAGAGGAAAAGCGCATAACTCATACTCACCGGGCTCGATATTGGAAAGATTCAGGTTTTCGAGCACCGCTATACCGGCGCGAGCCAGCTCACGGTGCGGCTTTGCTTCATCAAAGGGCGGCGCAATGGAAGCTGCGTCGGTGCCGATAAGCACAAGCCGACTGTCTGCCAAAACTATTGCCGCGGAATGTGACAGGAAGGTCTTCCCGTTGCCGCGGATAAGCAGTCTGCGCTTGCAGTAAGGCAGGAGCTTTTCCATGTCCTCGCCGGTGAGGATCCCCTCCACCGAAACCACCGTACATTTGCCGTAAAACGTGTTGAGGCGCAGGCGGTCTATTGATACGCCATCCTCATAAAAATGCAGGGGCGCGTCGATGTGCGTACCGCAGTGAGCAGACATTGATATTCCGCTGAGGTTATATTCATCCATTTCGTCCATGTTCTTGATTCGCGTTACCTCGGTTACGGGATCGCCCTCAGGAACAGCCGTTGTCAGCGCGTCTTTGGAAATATCATGCAGTATCATCTTTTCCCCTCCATGTTGTATTTTGTATCATTGTAGCACAACGGCACGAAATATGCAAGCGCCGCGGATAACGGCACAACAAAACGGGCAAAAAGCCTGCAACGCAAACCTTTTGCCCGTGATTTGTTTTAATTATGCTTTAATCAAGCTGAGTTGATCAGTTAGAAGGGATAAAAGTACCGGTCTTGTTAGCATAGCCATACGCATCAGCGGTGTTGCCTGCCAGATATCTCTGGATGAAGGTAACGTCCATGATGGAGAGCTTGCCGTCGCCGTTAACGTCGCCAACCATCTGTGCAATTTCATCAAGCTCTATCATCTTAACGAGAGCCTGCTGGAGCATGGTAGCGTCGTCAATTGTTACCTGACCGTCATTGTCTACATCGCCCAGGATAACGCCTTCCTGCTCGGGATATTCGATGGTAATAGTGTACTTAGCACCTGTCTTCTGCTTGAAGTCAAACTCGCGCAGGTCGAGCTGTGCCTTTACGGTAGCGCCGTCTTCTTCAACCTCAACATTGATGTTGTTGCCGTCCCAAACGCCGTCATAGGTTGTGCCGCTTACGGTCACGTTGTCTTCAACGCCGCCCCAGTTAGCG
>CAMHCD010000176.1 GCA_946183545.1 uncultured Clostridia bacterium | reverse complement strand
GCGAGCGCTGGATGACAATGGTCGATATCCAGGGTCTTGAGGACTTCTTCGGCGACATGGACTTTAAGGTAGCAGGTACTCACGAGGGTATCACCGCTATCCAGATGGATCTTAAGATCCACGGCTTGACTCCCGAAATGGTCAAGGAAGCTCTTGAAAAGACACACAAGGCTCGTCTGTTCATCTTAGATGAGGTCATGCTCAAGGCTATTGCCGAGCCCAGACCCGTGCTGTCACCCTATGCTCCCAAGATGTTCACCACTACTATTCCTGCCGACAAGATCAGCGAGGTCATCGGTAAGAGCGGTAAGGTCATCAAGGAGATCCAGGCTGAGTGCGACGTTAAGGTCGATATCGAGGAAGACGGCGAGGTCGGACAGGTATTCGTTTCCGGTCTTGACACCGAAAAGTGCAATCGCGCTATTGAGATCATCAAGACCATCGCTACCGATCCCGAGCCCGGCGCTATGTATCTGGGTAAGGTTACCCGTATCATGGACTTCGGCGCGTTCGTAGAGATCGCTCCCGGCAAGGAAGGTTTGGTTCATGTTTCTCAGCTTGACGTTAAGCGTACCGAGAACGTGACCGACGTTGTCAATGTAGGCGACATCATCCGCGTTATGGTTCAGGAGATCGACGATAAGGGCAGACTCAACCTCAGCCGCCGTCAGGTGCTGATCGACGTTGACGGTCTGACTCCCGAGGACGACGGAGACAACAAGCCCTCCCGTCCGCGCCGTCCCGGAAACAACCGCGGCAGAAGAAGATAATTCGTTAATAGAAATATAACAAAAGCCGGCTCGGAATGAGGCGGCTTTTTTATGTTGCTTGCGAAATTAAAACTGAGAAAGAAACGTATGCAAAAAGTCCTTAAAGATCATACCCCAAGCTGCTTCGTTGTGTTTTTCCTCCGGCAACACCACCTCGTTGAGCAAGTGCGGCGGATAGCACGCCATCAGCATGTCGTAGGTCTGCTCCGCGCATTGAAAGATCTCCTGTTCTGTTCCGTCGCCTGCTCCTGTATAGAGGTAGAGGTAGGGCGGTTCCTCGGTGACGGTCTGAAATATCCAGCCGGTCAATTCATCAAAGTCGTATTGCATAAGACAGGGTGAGAACACGCCTGCCGCGCCGAATATGTCGGGGTGACTCAGCGCGGTAAAAAAGCAGCGTGCGCCTCCCAGAGAGCTGCCGCAGAGTGCGGTGTTTTCTTTACCTGTCTTGACGGGGAATCGGCTCTCAACGGCAGGCATGACCGTGTTGATCAGGTAATCCTCAAACACTTCGCCGTCATACTCCCGCGGCATACCGTCGCTGCTGACGCTCACGACTATAGCCGCCTTGCCGCTGCTTTGGTGTTCTGCTCTGATGCTTTCGGGTATGTTCCAGCCTGTTTTATTTTCGCCAAACGGATCATGCGCGTCCGTCATGTATATCACAGGGAGAGTTTCACCATCCTCGTGTGCCGGTACAAAAACGCTCACAGGCGCTTGGCTGAGATATATGGTGGTGATGGATTCGTTTATCATTGGTGCCTCCGATTGATTAGGAATTCCGCATTACTTAAACCTTGCGGTAAATGTCGTGCCTTGTTCTTCGTTGCTTTCGGCGGTCAGCTTGCCGTTCATGCTCTGCACAATGTTCTGCGCAATGGAAAGACCTAAGCCGTAGCCTTTGGTGGTGCGAGATTTTTCGGCGCGGTAAAAGCGGTCGAATATATGCTCTAAATCGTCCTTTTCTATTACGTTGCCTTTGTTGTTGACGGCAAAGGTCACAGCGTCGCCGTTCTTTTTGAGCGTAATGGTCACTTCGCTTTGGTCGGCGGCGTATTTTACGGCGTTGTCGATCAGGATGTGCGCAAGCTGCTTTAGCTGCAATGCGTTGCCGTTTATGATCACGTCGGGCTCAATGTCGGGGTTTATCATGATCTCGCGTTCAAAGGCGACGGGCTCAAAGTTAAGCGCCGTGCCCTCGATGATCTCGCTCAAATCCACGTCGCTGAACTGCACGCTGCCGGTGCCGGCGTCGGATTTGGCAAGGAAGAGCATTTGGTCTATAAGCTGCTTCATATGCTGGGCTTCCTCCTCGGTGCTCTCCAGCCACTGAGCTTCCTCGCTTATCTGCCTGTCCTTGTGCGACATCATGATATTGTTGTTGGCAAGGATCACCGTCAGCGGCGTTTTAAGCTCGTGAGAAGCGTCTGCAACAAACTGCTTTTGCTGCTCCCATGCCTTTTTGACGGGCTTTACAGCGATGCCGGACAGCCACAGGCTTATCAGGAAAATTACCGCCATGCTGATCACGAACTGCAGCAGGCTGATCAAAACCATGTTGCCGAGGTTGCTGTACAGGCTTGCCGTTTGAGCAAAGATGATCGTGGTTTCCTCCGGAAAGTCCTCGCGCACATACATCAGCCCGTATTCGCTCAGCTGACCGGAGCGCGGCGAGCGCTCTGTGATGTACTCTACGGCTTTGCTTAGGGTGTCGCTGTCAACGGACAGGTTGTTCTCGTTGATTTCCTTTATGCTGTTGTTGCTGCTCAGCTTTACTATTTCGTAATTTGTGAGCTGCATCGGGTTATCAGGTTTAAAATCGCGCATGCCGTTGTTCTGCATCTTATCGCCGTCGGGCATGTTTTCACCATTGCCGAAGCGGTTGCTCTTTTTAATGGTGTCGCTCATGCTGCGTTCAAGCTTTTCACACTCGGTTTGGTAGCTGTTGAAGCATACCGCGCAAAAGATGAAAAGGATCACCACGCCTACCAAAAGCATGTTGACCAGTATTATGTTTTTTCTAAGCCGTTTTATCATTGCTTGTTCTCCAGTCTGTATCCCATTTTTTTGATGGCTTTTATCTCGGTGGAGGACTGAATAAAGTTGAGCTTCCTTCTTAAAAAGGATATGTAAGCCTCAACGTTGTTAGCTCCCGCGTCCGAGTCGTAGCCCCACACCTTGACTATGATGTCGTCTTTGGAATGAATAGCGTCGGGGGATGCTATGAACAGCTTTAAGATCTCGGCTTCCTTAAAGTTGAGGTGCACGGACTTTGAGCCCTTAGACAGCATACTGGTGGAGGCGTTGAACTGAAAATCTCCGTAACCGGTTTCGTCGAGCATGACCTCGCCCTTGCGACGCGTCAGCGCCTTTATGCGTGCCAGCAGCTCCTCGGGAGCAAAGGGCTTTGTCATATAATCGTCCGCGCCGCTGTTTAAGCCGCTTACCTTGTCGGGGATGGTGTCTTTTGCGGTAAGCATCAAAATCGGCGTAGAGATCTTTTTCTTGCGCAGCTCATAAGCCACATGATAACCGTCCATGTAGGGAAGCATGATATCAAGAATTATCAGATCATATATACCGCTCAGACCGTAATCCAAGCCGTCGTTGCCGTCGTGAACCACATCGACCATATACTTTTGTTCAAGCAAAATCTGCTTTAGCGCGT
>CAMHCD010000175.1 GCA_946183545.1 uncultured Clostridia bacterium | reverse complement strand
TTTGCCATCTGCATCAGCGACAAAATACCCTCCTGCATTCTTGCGCCGCCCGAAACCGTGCACACCACAACCGGCAGGCGGTGTTCGGTAGCGTATTCAAACGCGCGGGTGATTTTTTCGCCCGTAACGGTGCCCATGCTGCCCATCATAAAGTCAGCGTCCATTACACATAGCTCTGTCTGTACGCCGTCGATGGTGCAGGTGCCGCAGATAACGCTTTCCTTACCCTTTTGCTTTGCCTTTTCTAGCTTTTTGTCGTAGCCGGGAAAGTCAAGAATGTTCTCGCTCATAAGCTCTCCGTCCTGCTCGGAAAAGCTTCCGGGATCGGCAAACAGCTTAATGCGCTTTTTTGCGCTCAGACGGAAGTGATGGTTGCAGGTGGTGCAAACATTCAGGTTCTCTTCCAAGTCGGTGGTGAGCAGCAGCGTATTGCACTTTGGGCATTTCATCCACATTTCCTCGGGAATAAAGGGAACGTTATCCTGCTTGCCCGAGGTGCTTTCGAGGTCGTTTTTCGGTTTTACAAATGCAAAAAAATCCATAGTTAACTCCGGTTATCAGTCTTTCCTGAGTGCGCGTGTTTTCTCAAAGTTTTCCATAAAATCGGTAGTGTATTCGCCGCTGACAAAACGGTCGTCGGAAAGTATCTCCGCCAAAATGTCGCGGTTGATGTCGATTCCGTCGATGGTCAGCTCGGACAGCGCCATCTTCATCTTGCGGATAGCTTCGGCACGGCTCCTCGCCTGAACTATAAGCTTGCCGATCATGCTGTCGTAGTAAGGCGGCACCACATAGTCCTGATATATAGCGGTATCGAACCGCACAAAAGAGCCGCCCGGGGTATGTAAACGCTTTATCCTTCCGCAGCTTGGACGGAAGTTCTTGTCGGGGTTTTCGGCATTTATGCGGCACTCGATAACGTTGCCGTGGGTAAAGATGCTGTCCTGAGTGCGCGTCAGCCTTGCGCCGGCGGCAATGCGGATCTGCCACTGTACGATATCAAGACCGGTCACCATTTCGGTAACGCCGTGCTCGACCTGCAAACGGGTGTTCATCTCCATAAAGTAGAAGTTGTTCTGCTTATCGAGCAAAAACTCCACGGTGCCGGCGTTTACGTAATTGACCGCCTTTGCTGCCTTGACCGCGGCGATCATCATTTGTTTTCTGGTTTTTTCATCCAGCGCAGGGCTGGGGCTTTCCTCGATCATCTTCTGGTTTTTGCGCTGAACGCTGCATTCGCGCTCGCCTAAACAGATGATGTTGTTATATTTATCGCAAAGAAGCTGCATTTCGATGTGCTTGACGGGGAAAATAAACTTTTCAAGATAGCACGCTCCGTCGCCGAACGCCGCCTTTGCCTCGGCTGACGCGGAAAGAAACGCCTCTTCAAAGTTCTCTATGTAATTTACGCGGCGAATTCCCTTGCCGCCGCCGCCCGAACGCGCCTTGATGAGCAGCGGAAATCCTATTTTCTCTGCTTTCTCCTTGGCTTCGTCCAAGGTCTCCACGATATCGCAGCCCGGTGTAACGGGTACGCCTGCCGCGCGCATGGTTTTTCTGGCGGCGTCCTTGTCGCCGAGCATGGCGATCATGTCGGAGGTGGGACCGATAAAGTTGATATTGCACTGCTCGCACAGCGACACAAACTTTGCGTTTTCACTGAGCAGTCCGTAGCCGGGATGGATAGCCTGCGCGCCGCTTTCGACCGCCACGGTAAGAATGGCGGGGATATTGAGATAGCTGTCGGCAACCCGGTTGCCGCCCACACAATAGCTTTCGTCGGCAAGCTGGACGTGCATTGCGTCCTTATCCGCCTCGGAGTATATGGCTACGGTGGAAATGCCCATCTCACGGCAGGCGCGGATGATGCGCACCGCGATTTCTCCTCTGTTAGCAACAAGTATCTTAGAAAACATTTTCTTGTACCTCGCATTTTTTACCTGTTCATGAACGTCGAATGTCAGCATTTTGCAAGAAAATTTCCTAATAAACTATACGTTCATGACTTTGATTACTTATTCTCTATCAGCGCGAATGACAACTCGGCGCTGACACAGAGCTTGCCGTCTACATAACCCTTTGCGTCGATAAAATAGAACGGTCCTCTGTTTTTGGTGAGCGTACAGACGCTCTCAAGCGTATCACCGGGCTTGACGGGGTTTTTGAACTTGACGTTGTTCATCTTTGTGAAGTACGGCGTGCAGTTGCTCACCTTATCGGCGAGCAGACAGCAGCTTGCCTGACCCATCATCTCACACAAGATCACGCCCGGTACAACGGGGTTGCCCGGAAAATGACCCTGCAAAAAGAATTCGTCGCCCTTGATGGTGTATTTGCCCTTGGCGGTGACGTCGTCAACCACCTCGGACTCCTCAACCAGCAGCATATTGTCGCGGTGAGGGAGTATTTTTTTGATTTCTTCCTGATTCATAGGTACCTCTTACTGAATACTGAACAGCGGCTGACCGTATTCGACCAAATCGCCGTTATCGGCAAGCACGGCGGTGATCTCGCCGTCCTCCTCTGCCTGGATCTCGTTCATGCACTTCATTGCTTCGATAATGCACACTACGTCGCCCTTTTTGACCTTTTTGCCTACGCTTACATACGGCTCGGCTTCGGGTGAGGGCGCAACATAGAACACGCCTACGATCGGCGCTTTTATCGCCTTGCCTGCCTCAGCAGCAGGAGCCGCGGGAGCGGCGGCAGGAGCCTGCTGAACAGCCGGAGCTGCTTCGGGCTGCGCGCTGACCGTAACGCAAGCGCCGGTATTGCCCTTTTCCAGACGGATGGTATCGTTTTTGTCCGAGATCTCTACTACGGAAAGGGAGCTGTCCTCCAGCACCTTGATATATTCCTTTAAGGTTGAAATGTCTATCATGATAGCCTCCGTTAAACTTTTTTAAATACTACACACGCGTCATGACCGCCAAAGCCCAAGTTGGTAGAAGCGGCAACGTTAACGTCGCGCTGAACAGCGGTTTTCGGTGTATAGTTTAGGTCAAGTCCCTCGTCGGGCTCATCCAAATTGATGGTGGGCGGTATCATGCCCGTTTCGATCGCCTTTACCGCCGCGATCGCCTCGATAGCGCCGGTTGCGCCCAGCATATGACCCGTCATGGACTTGGTGGAGCTGATGTTGCAGTCGTAAGCTTTTTCGCCCAGCGCGCCCTTGATAGCCATTGTTTCTGTCATATCGTTAAGGTGAGTGCTGGTGCCGTGAGCGTTGATATAGATAGCCGCGTCGCCGGGAACCTGAGCCTCGGCAAAGGCGATCTCGATTGCCCTTTGCAGTCCTGCGCCCTCGGGGTCGGGAGCTGTGATGTGATGTGCGTCGCAGGTGTTGCCGTAACCTGAAAACTCGGCGTAGATCTTTGCGCCGCGTGCCTTGGCGTGCTCGTATTCTTCAAGTATCAGCATGCCTGCGCCCTCGCCCATAACAAAGCCGTCGCGGTCCTTATCAAACGGACGTGAGGCTTTTTCGGGATCGGGATTTGTGGACAGCGCCTTCATGTTCTGGAAGCCCGCGATCGT
>CAMHCD010000174.1 GCA_946183545.1 uncultured Clostridia bacterium | reverse complement strand
GTCCAGCGCGTGCCACCACTCATGGGCGAGAGAGCCCGCGCCGTTCATTTTGGTGAGATTGATGACCTTTCGCATAGGCTCGTAATGCGCCGCCGCATTACCGCTGCCGCGCGCTCCGAAGGCGATCGCCAGTGTTCCGCCGAAAGCAATATCCTTATCGGAGATATGCAGCACAGCCGCCAAATCCTTCAACGCTTCAAAGCCCATATTGAGTGAGGCTTGCCGGTCGTTCTGATTCAGCCAGTTGCCAAACTCACCGCCGCGAAATCCGAAGGTATCAAGGTAGTGCTGTCCGGCGATCTCCTGACCGTTTCTGAAATCAGGTCCCGTCCGGTTGATATGCTCCAACTGCGGCGGGACAAAACGCTGTTTGCCGCTCTTGGTACGGCTTTTCGCGTACTCCTGCACCCAGCGCAGCGCCTCGTCGCGCGTTTCAAAGTTGGTCTCCAAAATATAGTGACCGTGTGTTACATAGTAGGTGTCTGGTTTCCAATCTCCGTTTCTCGAATAACCGTTGCCGTCATATTGCCGAATATTGTAGCCGCGCGGTATCTTCTGCTCCTTCGGTACCAGAAATTGAGCGTCCTTCGCGCCGCGGGCAAAATCGTGCTCAAACTGAGCGCTTGAAGTGATCCTGATTGTGTACCGCAGATTTTCCGTCAACGCCGGATTGTGCGTATAATCGCGCGTCCGTTCATAGGCAGTCCGACCGTTCCAATCCTGAACAGGACGCAGATAACCGTTTTCTACATAAAACTCGGCAAAGGCGGCTTTCGCGTCCTCAACATTGCGAACCTTCTCCATGACCTCTTGAAGCTGACGGACAGTTGTGATATACTGTTTTTGCTGATAGTATTTATCCTCGGAATCATAGACCCGGTAGTATCGCGGCGTTGCAGGTACCGCGTCGCGCACCTTTTTGATGTAATAAACCACGCCGATCGGCACGCCGTCGTCAAGCATAGCCTGATAGTCGGGCTTTTTCCAGATATTATCCTTTTTGACGTACTTCTCAGCCTCGCGCTCGTTCATCTCGTCGAGGTCGTCGGTGTATAAACCTCGGACGCTCCACAAATCTTTTTTCGCGCCGCCTATCTTCTCGCCGAAATCCTCATGTATCTGTTTCGGCATTTGATTCCTCCGTCTCTACGGAAATCTTGCTGATAACCTCAGGACACGCGCTGTAAATCTGCATGATGCGCTTTGCCGTACCGCAGGGCTTGACCGCGCCGGACGTCCAGAGCCGCACCGTCGCCGGCGTGACATTCATCAGGATCGCGAGACCTTTTTCGTTCATATTCAGCCTGCGCATTAAGGAAAAGATTTCGTCCGGCTCAAAGTCGGGACATTTGGTTGCTCTCGCGATAACCTGTACCGCGTTTGTTTTGTTTTTCATTTTGCCTCCTGTCTAAATTGAAAAAGCCGCCTGTTTTTCACGGCGGCGTCGGTTGTTTTGATTGATTTGCTGTAATCGGATTTGCAGCATTTCGTTGTAATCCTTGCCCTCGCGCGGAGGGTGAACCCCCACGCGGATATGCTTGAAACCGGGATTGTCCCGCAGCATAGCCTGAATCTTTCGGGCGTTCTTCAAACCCGCACAGTCGTTGTCCAGATAGAGATCAACGCGCCGGATTTCGGGGTGACGCTCCAAAAAGGCGAACAGCGCGACATGCGAGGTGCCGCCGAGCGAAAGGCGGTAGCCGTTCCACTTCCAGCCGTCGAGCTCCTGCAAGGTCGCGTGAGAGAGTGCGTCGATCGGCGCTTCAAAGACGGCGACCTGACTGCTGTGCGGTTTCTCCGGCGGCAAGCAAAAGCTGAACGCCTTGTCGCTGCCGTAAACGTCTTTCTTGACCTGCTCGTAAATCCCTCTCATACAGGCAAATTTTATTTTGCCCGCTTCGTCTTTACCGACGAACACACAGACGGGAACGATCTTCTCGTCCTTCCTCGGCTTATATTTGCCCTCGTAAAGCAAACCCAGCTCACGGCATCTTTGGATAACCTTTGCGCTGATCCCGCGTTTCCGCAGATATTTGAAATATCCGGTCGCGCATTTTTTCGGCCACGGGAGATACAGCTTTGAAGGTCGCTGTTGCTTTGGCTTGCTGTCGTTTTGAGAATATGTGGCTTGCGGTGAAGCTCTCGCCGGCGCGTCCCCGATCAGACGGGAGACCGCTTCGGCAAAACTGTAACCCCGTATTTCCATAAGATAGTCCAGAGCGGTAATGCTCTTGCCTCGGCTGTTCCAGTACCAGAAGTTTTTTGCCGTCACATAGACCAAGCTGTCGTGCTCGCGGTGACGGTAATTACGGCCGTCCTTCTTCAAAACGCCGGGCTCGTTCGCTTGCAGATACGCAAACAGGTCAGCTTGCCGCGCCTGTTGAATCTGCTCCTTTGTAAAACGGGTAGTCATCAACCTCCTTCAAAAGTTGTTGAAATGAATTAAGGCGCCTTGCGGCGCCCGTGCATGGGATAATCGTGATTGACCTCCGCGCGGTAGTATTCGTCCATCGTAGCCGGCGCGTTGAACAGCGTTGCCAGCACATACGCCTTGATATTTCCGACCTTGCTTGTGTTTTCGTCAAGACAGTCAAAAACATACTCGATGTGCGCGGAGTTGATATTAAGCAGCCGCGCCCTGACGACCTCCCGCGGCAGCTCCCCTCCTGCGATCATACAATACGGAGATTGAGAAGCAACCGCTTCAAGCATGAGCTCTACAACAGCGTCTAAGCGTTCTGCGCCATAGCGTTCGACAAGAATATCGTACTCAATATTGCGCTCGATCAGCTCGCGATACGCGCGCGCGCCTATCTTATCAATCTTATCTTTGATTTCTTTCGTATTTGATTTTTTAGTCTTTGATTGTTTAGTATTTAATTGTGCGGGTTTCTCCAACGTTGGCGCAACCAGTGTTGGTGTTTCCTGAGTTGAGTTTACCTGAACGGGATTTTCCCGTTTAGGTGATTCCGGTTTAGGTAATTCCGGCTCAACCGATTTGCTTTCCGGCTGTTCGTGAATGGTGTACTCAATATCTCCGAGACGACCGTTCGGATAGCGAAACCTCCGACGCGTAAGATAACCGTGATCCTCCAGCTCCTTGATCGTCCTCGAAATGGAGTCTACGCCGTCTCTGCAAATGCAGGCTAAGCCTTTCAGCGTATAGTCCCAATCCTCCGGCAAGGAAAGCATAAGCGACATCAGCCCCTTTGCTTTCAAAGATAGGTCAACATTCCGCAAATGGTGATTGCTCATAATCGTGTAATCTTTTACCTTTTCAACTCTGAAAACTGCCATTAGTTTTCCTCCTTTCGGTTTGCAACAAAAAAAGACGTCCCATCAAATGATGAAACGCCTAAATATAGGTACAAAAAAAGAGCTGATTTCATATTACTACAAAATCAGCCCAAATATTTTACAAAAGAAAAAGCTCACTGCTTGGTGTTGGCATCTCCCTATTTTCACACCCCGTCGCCAGAGCACTATCTTCGGCACCACAGAGCTTAACTTCCGTGTTCGGTATGGGAACGGGTGGACCCTCT
>CAMHCD010000173.1 GCA_946183545.1 uncultured Clostridia bacterium | reverse complement strand
AATCCTCCGTCACGGCACGAGTGCCGTGACACCTCCTTTCGTAAAGGAGGCTTTTGGTGCCTTTATCATTCGTTGGTACGTAAATCTAACCGCATCGACTTTTTCTACAGTCTGAAGGGAGACCATTGCGGTCTCCCTTGCTTAGATTTATTCTTGATTTACTGAACCGTGACCTCGCAGAACGCTATTCTTCCGTTGTAGGTTCTGGCGGCTACGGTCGCCTTGCCCTTGGACTTGGCGGTGACAACGCCCTGCTTATCGACATGGCACACCGAGGGGTCGGATGAAGTGAAGGTGATGTTGCACGCGGTAGAGCCCTCGGGGAAGGTGCAGGTGACAGGACAGGTATCGCCCTTGCTGAGACCGATAGTGGCTGCCGCCATATCAACGCTTTCGGGTGCGTTCTTTACCGTCACCGTGCAGTGCGCCTGCATTCCGTTGAAGGCGGTGGCTGTGATCTCGGCGGTGCCGCAGCCCTTGGCTTCGGCGTAGCCGGTGTCGGGGTCGATCGCGACCGCTTCGGGGTTGGACGACTCGAATTTAAGGTAATGAGTGGCGGTTTCAGCCGGCATCTTGGCTTCAAAGGAATAGCCCTCACCCTTGCCGAGATCGAGGTGATCCTCCTCGAACCAAACCGCATACGGAGCCGCCTTGACTATAACGTTGCAGTTGTCAAGCTTGCCGTTGAAGGTTTTGGCTATGATGGTCGCCGTACCCACCGACCTGCCCGTAATGACGCCGCCTGTGCTGCTTATGCCGACCGAACCGGTGTTGTTTGAGGTGTATTTTACCCTGTAGGACGCGCAGCCCTTTGGCGACAGCGAGCTGTTGAGGTCAAACTCCTCGCCCTCGCCGAGCGTGAGCATAGATGCGTTGAGCGCGACGCTGTCGGGAGCCGGCTTTACCTCTACCGCGCAGCTCTGCTCTATGTCGTTAGCCGCCCTTACGGTGATAGTAGCCTTGCCCAGCGACTTGGCTTTGACCTTTCCGTTGCCGTCTACGGTGGCTACGCTGTTGTTGGAGCTTGTCCAGATAAATTTTGACTTGGCGTTTGACGGCGACAAAGTCATGCTAAGCGGATATGTTTCGCCCTTGCCGAGCCTCAGGCTGTTTGTGTTGAGCGCAATCGAGGTCAGCTCGGCGGCATTAAAGTAATTGCCGTCTATGCTGCCCTTGGAGTTGTTCATCTTTTCAACTCCCACGCCCTTGCAGCCGAATATTGTGTTGCGCGTGACAGCGCCTGCCTTTGACTTGGTCTTGATGAATATTCCCCTGCCTCCGGTGTTGGTGATGTAGTTCTCGGTTATCTTCTTGTTGCCGTTGCTCGCCTTGAACAAAATGCCGTCGGAGGAGGTTTTGATGATAGTGTTGTAGTTTATATGACGCACTGTGGAGCTGTCGCAGCAGATGCCGAAGTTTTTGCTGTTGTCGATCTCGTTGTGCTCAATAACGGGCACGGTGCTTTTGTATACGCTTATTCCGTTGCAAGCCGCGCCGCTGACGGAATTTTTCTTGACAAGACTCAGCGAGGATTCATAGACCTGGATACCGTGGAAATCGTTTCCGTAGTTTTTGTTGCCGCCGCATTGAAGCGTATTGCCGTAGACCTCGCAGTCCTTGGCGGTGATCATGCGGATACCGTAGCCGTTTACGTCGATGGTGTTGTTCTTTATGGCAACTCCTCTGACGCTGTAGTCGCCCTTGGGAAGCGCTCCGCTTCCGTCGTCATAGGTGCTGTATACCTTGCTCAGCTTAACGCCCGTTACGGTGATACCTGCCGGCTCATATGACGCGAATTTGTCTTTGACGTCGCCGCAGTCGGTGATGGTGTTGTCATGTATGTTGATGTTGCTGTCAAACGGACCGCTGTAGCCCTCGCCGACATGCCGGTCGGTCTTGCCCTCCTTTGCAAGAGTGCCTGCCTTGTAAGCGCCGTGACCCTTGCCGAGCAGCGAGTAAACCGAGATCCCGCGCGGAGCCTTTTGGATGGTGTTGCCGCTTATCTCGCAGTTTTTCCAGTTCATGGTCTGGATAGCCGCGCTGGTTATATTGGTAAAGGTATTGTTTTTGATTTTGATGTTTTCAAAGGGATTGTTAAGGATCATGGTGTGGGTGCCTACGCCGCGCGGTACGTTTTCAAACGTACAGCCGCTGATATTGACGTTCTTCATAGCCAGATCCTCGGAGCGGCAGTCTACGATATGACCCGATTTAAGGATATCGAGCTGGATAGCCTCGTAGCCTACGTCGTCCGGGTCGAGCTTTTGATCCAAAAAGTCGCAGCCGGTAACGTTGAAGCCGTCAACGCCCGCTATCTCCATGATGTGACCGTTCCTTACGTTCTTGAATTGCGCGTCCCTAAAGGTCAGATTGGTGCAGTGCGCCGCCTTTATCATGGTATTTGCAGTGCCGCTGCCGTCAAACACGCCGCCTGTTACGGTCATGTTGCAGTATTCGTCATAGCCGGTAGCGCCGGAGTTCTCGGTGTCGTAATCTCCGGTGCGCAGCATGTTGGCGGAGCTCTTTTTGTTGCGCGTCAGCTTTACGTTTTTCAGGTAAAGCTCGGTGTTGCTGTAGATGTGAAGCGCGCGGGTGAGGTCATACTCGCCGGGCTCCACCACCACGCGGTAGATGTTATCATTGGTGGCGCTGTAGCGCGCGATGTCAAGAGCGGACTGCACAGCCTTGTAGGTGCCCTTTTCCTTTATCTCGGAGGAACGCACGATGATTTGGGTGTCGGAGATCTCAAGCCCTCCGCTTGTGTTCTCCGCAAGCGCGGAAACCGAAACAGAGCAAAGCACCGCCGCAGCCACAGCAATAGCCGCCAGCCTGCTTTTAAGCCCCTGCAGCATTTTCATCGCACATACCTCCTTTTAAAGCAATGTTAAAGTATCGAACAGTGTAGGGGAGGCCCTTGCGGCCTCCCTAAGCTATGCGCACAACTCATGGGAGGCCGCAAGGGCCTCCCCTACATGGATGTAGTCTATACCGATTCGATATTATTTACGTGCGCTTTAAGCCACATTTCGCTAAATTCCATTTTAGAATATTTTACAGCAAAAGTCAACCAAATTCACCTATTTTTCACAAAGTTTTTATAACTTTATGCAAATTAATACTGCAAAACAAAGGGGATCCCGTCCGGAACCCCCCTCAAACTGTAGATAAAGTTGGTACGGTTAGATTTACATAACAACGATTGACAAAAGCACCAAAAGCCTCCTTTAAAAAAGGAGGTGTCATTTCGCTCTGCGAAATGACGGAGGATTCCCATGGCAGGTGTTTTATAGTTGCGTTGAGCATTACCCGATAAACAATACGTTTGACATATCGAATTATAGCGGACGTATAAAAAAAGAACGGCGCGTGAGAATCCTCAGTCACGCCGCACAGCGGCGCGACAGCTCCTTTCAAAAAGGAGCCTCTTTCATGCTTGCGCAAGTTTTGACCATCATCAAAACAGATAACAAAGCTTTTCAACAAACACAGGGGCTGGCTCAAAACTCGAAAGAGTTTTGGGCCAGTTTTTTTGCAAAAAAATAC
>CAMHCD010000172.1 GCA_946183545.1 uncultured Clostridia bacterium | reverse complement strand
TATCCATATATGACATCTCCTTAAATTCTATGATACGGATATTTATCCGCTGATATTATCATAGCACCAAGATTACAATATGTCAAGTATATCATACAAATAGTTAGAAATAATTATCGTTCAGTCGCTTTTATCTGTCTGATTGAATCATCTTTTTTCTATTCTTTAGCTACATTTCTTATATTCCTCTCCGAAAACTGGATAAGGCTGAACAGCGACGAAGCCGCCTTGTCAAAATATCCCGACAGGATATCGGGGGAGAGGGCAAGCGCGATTTTTTCGTCCTTTATTATTTCCTCGGCAAGCTCCAGATCGAGCATCATGGAAGCCGAGGCTATGTTTTTGTAACGGGTGCGGTCAATTGAAAACAGAGTCTGAGAGTTGGACGGCTCCGCGCTGTAAATCAGCCGGAAAGCTTCGTAATGCGCGCACATCAAATAGTTGCTCAGCGCGTTTGTCAGCCGCTTGCTGCCTATTTGCGCCAGTAAGTCATAGATCACCGTGCCGGAGTTCGCCATCACCTTTCGGTTTATCTGGTTTATCATACTGCCGCTCACGCGCGCAGGCTCAGTCTGCTGTTCCTGCTCCGCCGAGGGAGTGTTGCTGCGCTGCAAAGTGCGACCCAGCAGATAGTCTGTGGTCACGTCGTAGTAATCCGCCGCCCTTATCAAAAAATCAAGTCCGCATTCGCGGATACCTTTTTCATAGTGCGACAGCAGCGCCTGTGATATACCGAGCTCAGACGCCGCCTGCTTTTGGCTTAGACCGCGTTCCTTGCGTAAAAATGTTATAATTCGGGGGAAATCATTGTTCATACCTTGACACCTCGGATGTAAAAATAGTATAATAATATAGATATCATGTTTATACTCTTAGTATAAACGATTGATAACCATTTGTAAAGATGATGGGAGGATTTTATGAAATCCTATGTCATTCATTTTATCCGCCACGGCGCGATCGACGAAACGCTGACGGGTAAATATATCGGCACCACCGACCCGCCTTTGTCCGACAAGGGCAAAATGGCGCTGCGCAAGCTCGACCATGAATATCAGTATCCGGGCGCTGCGGCGTTGTTCACTTCGCCGTTAAAGCGCTGCACGCAAACCGCAAAGCTGCTTTATCCCGACCTAAAGCCGCTGGTCATCGCCAACCTCAGCGAATGTAATTTCGGAGAGTGGGAGGGCAAGACCGCCGACGAGCTAAAGGACGATGAGGATTTTCAAAAGTGGCTTGCCGGCGACAACAGCGTAAAGCCACCGAGAGGGGAGAGCAACGCGGATTTTGTACGTCGGATTTGCCGTATGTTTGAAAGCATCGTGGAAGGACTTATGAAAACCGGTACCACCGAAAGCGTCATCATCACCCACGGCGGCGTTATTATGACTCTGCTCGCCGTTTACGGGCTGCCTCAGGCAAAGCCGTTTGAGTGGACTATGGACAACGGCTTCGGTTATTCGCTGCGCGTAACTCCCATGCTTTGGCAGCGCGGCAAGGTGTGCGAGGTGTTCCAAAAGGTGCCGATGCTCAAAGATGAGCAAGAATAAAATGTATTCATATCTGAAAGGAAGTATATAAAGATGGCAGATTATAAGATTACCTTATTAAAGGGCGACGGTATCGGCCCCGAGATCGTCGATCAGGCGGTCAAGGTTCTGGACAAAGCGGCTGATAAATTCGGCTTCACCGTAGAGTACGACGAGGCGCTGCTCGGCGGCTGCGCTATCGACGCGACAGGCGTACCGCTGCCCGACGAAACTGTAGCCAAATGTAAGGCGAGCGACAGCGTTATTTTAGGCGCTGTAGGCGGCCCCAAGTGGGACGACCAACCAGGCAACAACCGCCCCGAGGCAGGACTTTTGGGCATTCGCGGAGCACTGGGACTGTTCGCTAACCTGCGTCCCTCGGTTATCTTCGGACCGCTCAAGAGCGCGTCTCCTATCAAGGACGAGATCATCGGCGATAACATGGACATCATGATCGTCCGCGAGCTGACCGGCGGTATCTACTTTGGCGAGCGCGGCAAGTCCGACGACGCGGCGTGGGATACCGAAAAATACTCCGTAGCTGAGATCGAGCGCATTGCCCGCGTTGCCTTTGACATGGCTATGAAACGCAACAAAAAGCTCACCAGCGTGGACAAGGCTAACGTGCTGGAGTCCTCCCGTCTGTGGCGCAAGACAGTTATCGAGGTAAGCAAGGATTACCCCGAGGTCGAGCTTAATCATATGTATGTGGACAACTGCGCTATGCAGCTTGTGCGCAATCCCAAGCAGTTTGACGTTATCGTAACCTCCAACATCTTCGGCGACATCCTCTCCGACGAGGCTTCCATGATCGCGGGCTCAATCGGAATGCTCGCGTCCGCATCACTCTCAGGCGGCAAGCTCGGTCTGTATGAGCCCATCCACGGCTCAGCGCCCGACATCGCAGGCTTAGGCATCGCCAATCCGCTTGCTACCATTTTGTCCGTAGCCATGATGCTCCGATATTCGCTCAATCAGCCCGAGGCAGCGGTCGCTATTGAAAACGCGGTCGCTAAGGTATTGGTTGAAAACAGAACGCCCGATATATTCGAGGAAGGCTTGAACAAGGTTACCTGCTCCGAAATGGGCGATTTGGTGTGCCAAGCACTGTAAAACGATTGCCTGAAAGGAGGCAGTTATGCAGTTTTATGATATGCACTCCCATATTTTGCCGAAGTTTGACGACGGAGCAAAAACGGTAGAGGACGCGTTGGCGATGATCGACTGTCTGCGCAAGCAGGGAGTTACAAATATTTGTCTGACGCCGCACTTTTACACAAACGAGCGCAGCTATGATGATTTTATTGAAAAGCGCGCGGAAGCATTTGAAAAATTCCGCCCGTATATTCCGGAAGATATCAACATCGTGCTGGGTACGGAGGTGTATGTCACCAACTACCTGTTCAATAACGAAAAACTGTCCGGTATCACCTACGGTAAGTCGCGGTATATTCTGACAGAGTATCCATACGAATCAAAGTTCGGCAACAATACCATGCAGATGTTTTACCGTTTGCTCCAAAACTACGGTCTTATCCCTGTAATGCCTCATGTGGAACGCTACCGGCATTTGATAAATAATCCGGATCTTATTGAGGAAATGCAGGATATGGGCGTTGTTATTCAAACCAACATTTCCAACTACACCGACAAAGCTCCGTTTTTTCACAAGCGTAAGTTATTCAAGCTTATTGACGGGGGTTATATCGACATTCTCGGCTCCGACGCACATTCCTTTACGCACAACACGCCGGAGGTTTACAGAGAGGCAATTGCCAATATCGCCGACAAATGCGGCAGAAACCGCGTAGGCAAGATGATGGACGCCGCTGCGGAGATATTTGATAAGGCAATGGGAAAATAACAGAAAACATCATCCCGGACACTATTCTGTCCGGGATGAAAACATTTTTTGTAATGGCTATTGACAAATCCTCCCGTAAATGATATAATAGCTTTCGTTGAGTAAAAATTCAATATATGCGAGTGTGCTGGAATAGGCAGACAGGCACGTTTGAGGGGCGTGTGTCTT
>CAMHCD010000171.1 GCA_946183545.1 uncultured Clostridia bacterium | reverse complement strand
CGAACCCCAACAAACAGAGTCAGAGTCTGTCGTGCTACCGTTACACTATTCCTCAATATTCGTTGCTTCTCGCTCGCAACGTATATTATTATAATACAACTATAAGAAATTGTCAATAGGTTTTGAGGTATTTTTTTATAAACTGTTTTTTCTAACTCGAATATCCTTTCCGACAAAATCAAGCTTGGTTGAACTGCCGGAGATCCGCGATACAAACCTATGGGAATACACCTTTTCCATTTCGACCAAGTCGAGGTTGGTGTTGATGATTACAGGCTTGTGCTGCAGCATACGCGCGTTAAAGACATTGTACAGCTGAGACACACTGAACTGTGTGCGGAATTCGGTTCCAAGATCGTCGATGATAAGAAGGTCACAGTCGGTGAGCAGATCCATTAGTGAATCATCGGATTCGCCCCGTGAAAAATACTGCTTTTCGAGCTTTTGAACAACAGACGGTGCAGAAACATAGACCACACCGTATCCTCTGCGGATAACCTCGTTTGCTATCGCGAGCGACAGATGTGTTTTTCCGAGTCCCGTAGCTCCGCGCATAAGAATGCTTTCGGCGTTAGGCGTAAAAGTCTCGGCGTAGGAACGGCAGAATTTCAGTATTCTGTCCATCAGCTGATACGGAGACATACCGAGCGAAGGGTCGATCCTGTTGTCGTAATAATCCAGACGGAAGCTGTCAAAAGTAGATAATGCCAGCGGCGCGGTTCGGTTCAGCTCATCACAGGCAATCTGCACCAGCGCCTGCTTTAAGCATTTGCAAACCACCGTGCGGTTATCGTCCTCTATGTAACCTGTATCTCCGCACAACGCGCAATTGTACTTTGGCTCAAAAGCGTCTGAAGGATACCCGTTATCCGCCAAAAGATGTTTTAGCTCTTCCTGCAAGCGGAGGTTAGTATCACGAAGTTTTTTCATCTCGGAAGTCACGTCGCCGCCTTTGAGCACGGCTCTTGCCGCCTGAACGCCAGTTCCGGCAATTTGACGGTCTAACTCACGCGCTCTCGGGCATTTTTGAAACACTTCTTCTTTGATACGCTCCGCTCTTTTTTCGGCAGCGATACGCCTTTCAAACAGCACATCTGACGCTCTTTTTTGAATACTACTGTTAAAACCCATGTTGTTCCTCACTTAATAAAGTCGAGTGTGTTGATTTTATTGAGCTCATCGATGTCATATGAAGCACTTTGCTTTTTTTGCGGCTTTTTGCCGTCTGCTTCCGCCTGTTTAAGCTCCTCAAGATTATAAATATTCGTGGAATGCCAACGTTTCAGAATGCCGTCCACATAGTTCCATTTTAAGGTATTGTGCTTATCCACACAGCGTTCATACGCTTCTCGCAGCATAGGTTGAGAGAACTTCCACTCCCCTACCCACTTGCTGCTGTATTCAAGCTGTTTTTTTGTCGGCGATCCAACGTTCTTTAATCCGAACGCTGACGATACTATCGAAAAGCTCTTGCTTGCCTGATTTGCCAAACGGATCTTGTTTTCGGCAGCCTCAACCGAGTTTATTCCTTCGTCTGCCCACGATACACCGATTTTTTCGATAGTGCGCATATTTCCCTTATCAATACTGATGCAATATTGAATAAGCATCAGGATAACATCCAAGTGGAGTCCGCAGGTGTCCTTGAGCATGAGCAGAGTTGCGATATCGGAATTTGAAAGCGTTTTGCCAAGTGCGGACTGTGCTTCCTGAACCAAAATTTTAAGTTCCTCATCAACAGCCAATCTTTGAGAAGTATAAACATAGTCCGGTTTTTGAGGCTTAGTTACGGTAAAAAGCTGCTTTGATGCAGCCACATCCTGTTCGATTGAATCTGCGGTCGGGATTTTTATTTCCTTTTTAGAATTAATATCTTGATTTACTTCTATATTAGAATTATTATTGACGTTTGATTCTTTTAGCGAATTATCATTTTTAGGTGCAAAGACCGTATCATTTTGTGACAAGACCTCCATGCTTACCCAGTACTCCAAAGCCTCGGGGATATCGGTAACATTTACGCCTGTTGCAGCTGAGATCTGTTCAAGCTCGATCATCTCACCTGCATGACGCAGAACATAGAGCAAAACCTTTAGCTTGACACCGTCGGAAAACTTTAACCGTTCATCTACTATCTTGGACGGTACTGCAAATACGGAATTCCACGCGCCGAGATTAATTTGTATTGACATGCTATCAGCTTCCTGTTTTTTATTGGAAAAACATTATACCATAAGATTTTAGTTTTGAGTTAAGTTATTAGAATTATCCATATATTTTTACATAAAAAGAGCCGGCAGAAAACCGACTCTCATTAATTTGATTATTCACTGACGAGTTTTTTTAGATACTCCATAAGAGGTCCATATTCGTCAAACGCAGGTAAATCGGGGTTATCCTCTCTGATTTTATCAGGGCTCTTAAACAGGAATCCCGCCTTGCTTGCTTTTATCATAGCAAGATCGTTGTAGCTGTCGCCGCCCGCGATGGTGTCAAAGCCAATGGACTGCAGCGCCTTAACGGTCGTGTATTTGGACTTTTCTACACGCATCTTAAAATCAGTTACTTCGCCGGACTCACTGACAACAAGTGAATTGCAGAACAGAGTAGGCCAGCCGAGCTTTTTCATCAGAGGTGAAGCAAACTGGGTAAAGGTGTCGCTGATGATGATCACCTGACAGAATGAGCGAAGCTCATCCAGGAACTCCTTTGCACCCGGCATAGGATCGATCGTAGCGATAACATCCTGGATCTCCTTCAATCCGAGTCCGTGTTCCTTTAAAATAGCAAGACGATATCTCATAAGCTTGTCGTAATCGGGTTCGTCACGGGTAGTCTTCTTAAGCTCCTCAATGCCGGTAGCTTTAGCAAAAGCGATCCAGATCTCGGGTACCAAAACTCCCTCTAAATCAAGACAAATTACATACATAGATTAATTCTTCCTTTCGGTGTTGATGACTCTTATTTTTGCAGAGTGCCCTGACTGGCACACTTGAGATATTCATTTATAAATCCGTCAAGGTCTCCGTCCATAACAGCCTGAACGTTGCCGGTCTCATAGCCGGTGCGGTGATCCTTGACCATGGTGTAGGGCATAAATACATAGCTGCGGATCTGAGAGCCCCATGTGATTTCCTTTTGAACGCCCTTGATATCCTCTATTTTTTCAAGATGCTCGCGTTCCTTTATCTCAACGAGCTTGGAAACCAGCATTTTCATAGCTACATCACGGTTTTGATACTGGCTTCGCTCAACCTGGCTGGCCACTACTATTCCTGTCGGGATATGCGTCAAACGTACCGCGGAGGAGGTTTTATTTACCTTCTGACCGCCCGCGCCGCTGGCACGGTAAACGTCCATTTTTATATCCTCGGGAGCGATATTGATTTCGATATTATCGTCAATTTTCGCCCTCAACGAGTAGCACAGCGCTTTTCAGTCCTGCTTCGTCACCGTCAAGGTAATCGACCTCTTTGACCTTAAAGCCATGCGCCTCTGCCCAACGGGTGTACATGCGATACAGCATTTCTGCCCAATCCTGAGCTTCGGTACCGCCCGAACCTGCGTGGAATGTGAGGATCGCGTTGTTTTTATCATATTCGCCTGTCAAAAGC
>CAMHCD010000170.1 GCA_946183545.1 uncultured Clostridia bacterium | reverse complement strand
TGCGAAAAATATCCTCGCAAAATATAAGTCTACTTTCTATCAGGAATTAGTATAACGCACTTCCGGGACGCCATTTTCTTTTCCAACGGATTTAACATATTATTCTCAAAACAGATAGTGGAAATCTTTAATGTATATTCATGATTGACAGTTAAAACAAAAAGTGCTATAATTATTGCTAAAGAATAGCGCTTTTGCTAGTATTATATTGTTTGGAGGTTTATTATGAAATTCTTTAAAAAATCTGTTGCTGTTTTGCTCTGCGTTGTTATGCTTGCCGGAATTGTAAGCGCGGCAACAATCACAGCCTGCGCGGTTACGCTTTACTGGCCTGTTCCGGGGCACAAAGGTTTATCACGCGACTTTGCAGCACACGGCTATGAAGCTATCGATATTTGTGACGGAGGAATTAACGGTGCAGACGTTGTTGCCGCAATCGGTGGTGAGGTCGTAGGCATTTGGAAATGTTCTAACAATCACCTGAATTCAGCCGTTGAATACGATTACGGTGTACCGTATGTTGTCCCGGAATATGACCAATACGGTCCTGCATGTTGTTGGGGCAACGGTCACGGCCTACTTATTCATGGCGACGACGGAAGGTACTACAACTATGCTCATATGCAGTCAGGAAGTATTCCCGATGAAGTTTATTTCGGAGGAAGAGTTAATGCAGGTCAGCGCATAGGAAGAGTTGGATGTACAGGTAACGCAACGGGACCTCACCTTCACTTCAGAATAAGCGGTCAAAAGTACGCAGACCACTATAACCCAATGAATGAAAGCTACACCGATAATCCTCCTGCCCCTATAGGTATTGATATGGGCAATGATTTTTATGGTCTTATTTTGAACGCTCCGGCTTGGAAAACAATCGGTCAGCTCGACAACTGTAACGTTGCTTTTGTTGGAGAAAAAAACACAACATACGATAAAACTCTTTGGCATTTTCAAAAGCTTAACAACGACAATGCCTATAAGATTTCGTCGCTGATTAACGGCAGAGTGCTTGACGTAGCCGATGCAAGCTCCGCAGACGGCGCAAACGTTTGGACATACACTTACCATGACCACCCGGCTCAGTATTGGTATTATAAGATTGTTAATGGTCACGGTGTTTTTATGTCAGGATGCAATAACAAATATCTTGACGCAACCGGCGGATCCACAGAAGAAGGCATCAATGTTCAAATGTGGACGCCAAACAATACCGATGCTCAAAACTTTACCGTCTACAAAGTTACACAGGATGCCTGCGGTTTGGATTACACAATCAACGCAAAGAGCATAGCTATTGACAAGGGAGCTTCAACACAAATAACAATAGGCGGTAAAATTCCTTATGTATATAATTATAAATTTCACGTAATCGATCCTAACGGCGAAGAATCGGTAATTAACAACGGTTGCAACCCGAATTTCGATTTCAAACCGCAGGGCGAAGGTCAATTTACAGTTTATGCTGAGATAAAGAACCCTTACTTTACTCAAAAGGGTTCTTCAACAAGTCGATGTGTAAAAATTGATGTGGGATGCAGTCATGCTACAACCGACAAATTTGTTCCTGCTGACAGAGAAGGAGGTCAAGGTTATGTTTTGCGCACCTGTACAAAGTGCGGCGAAATCTTTAAGGATAATTATTCAGACTATAAAGAAGGCTGGTATTACCCTGTAACCGGAGCTCTTCCCGATGTAATTGCAAATCAGTCAAAAGATTATACGATTAAGTATAAAAACTATTATGAAAAGGTTCAAAAGGACTCGCCCGGAGTAGGTTGGGTAAAAAAAGAGGTTGTAAAAAACGAATGGGTTAACAAAGGAGAAACATACGAATCCTTTAACGAGCTTCCAACCTCAGATTCTCGCGTTCTTGTAAGCTCATATTATTATCACTGGTGCATCCCCGGCGGCGCAAAGGGGAGTGAAGGCAACTATGAGCAGTCAGGTAATTTCACTCATTACGACTCCATAGGCTTGCCAAATGATTATATTCACGTTACATGGCAAGGGGACGACAACGGACATCCCGTATACGTACTTGCTTGGTCTGACGGAAACGAAGTTTACTGTAAGTCTGGCGAACAGTGCGACGGAACATGGGGATATCATGATTACCGATGCAAAGCATGGTATAAAAAATACGTATATCAAGATAGAGAAAAGGTGGAGCTTTACCGCTGGGTAAAGGAAAGTGACTGGACTGATTCTATTGACTCAACAGCAAAGAATTATTCGGCTCGTTTTCAGCCTGTACAGGATGCGGTGAAACCCGGTGATGTTACGCTGGATGGCATTGTCAGTATTAAGGATGCTACAGAAATACAGTTTCACCTTGCTTCTTTAAAAAAGCTAACCCCAAAACAGCTCGACGCTGCTGACGTTAATAAAGACGGCGTTATTAATATCACCGATGCGACAAATATTCAACGTTATCTTGCAGGCTATAATATTAAGCTCGGATAACAGAATCAAAACGGTCGGAATTGCTTTGCCCTCTAACACCACTGTACATGCCGTTCGGAACACGTCAGTTCATTCAAATACCAAAACAAAAGTCATCACAAAATGATGGCTTTTGTTTTTTGTAAGCTTTTATAAGAATGAAAAAGGCGAGGATGAAATCAATCACCCTCGCCTTAAATTATTTACTGATTCTTTATCGCATAGAATCCGCTTTGCATGTAGGAATGCCAGAACAGCTCGCAGACGTCAAATCCTGTTTTTTTGAGCAGCTCCAAGTGCTCCCTGATCGTTATCGGGAAATACTCGGTGTTGTATCTTGCGGAATGTGACCGTACTTCCTCCGGTGTTCTTCCCGCTGCTGACCCAAAGGCTTCCACACGCTTTAACAGGAGGTCTCTACCGTATTCGGTAAACGGCGCTGTGTTTTCAAAGCAGATAAATAGTCCGCCCGGTTTCAAAGCGTTGAAACAGTTTTTTACCGCTGCTTCACGCGTCGCTCTGTCAAAATAATGGTGCGACTGGATCGCCGTCACCACGTCAAAACGCTTTTTAAAATCCAGATTCTCCGAGCCTGCAAGATAAAACGTGCAGAGCTTGTTCGCAAGCTTAGTTTTAGCTTCGGCAAGCATTTTTTCAGACGGATCGCAGAGCACTATTTCGGCGATATTCAGTTGTTCAAGTGCTTTAATGCCAAACGTTCCGGTGCCGCAGCCGGTGTCCAGAACAGCAAGTTGTCTGTCGCCGCAGTACGCTTGTATCACGCTGAAAATCTGCTTATAGATTTCGTCATAATACGGGATCACCTTACGCACATTGTCATCATATTGATTCACCGCAAACGCGGATTTGTTATCGTTCATTTTATCGACTCACGCCTTTACATCATTCATTTTCCCGAAACAAAATGCTTTACTTCCCTGTCTTTTTCAAAATCGACGGTGCGGTAAAAATTCGGGTAGATCGTCACGCCGTCGGAATCGTCCAAGTCTATCCATTCAAGATACTCGCCGCCGGGACCTCCCTCTGTGCGGTGCCCGTTCGGGATCTGCAACAGCTTTTTGTTCGGCTTGATCGTAAAGAAGCAGGAGACCTCGTGGAAAAACACGCCCTCGTCGCAGGTAAAGAAATTTTCGTGGATCGCCGCAAGACGGTCGA
>CAMHCD010000169.1 GCA_946183545.1 uncultured Clostridia bacterium | reverse complement strand
CGCTTTTACTAAAAATTTGTTTATCTTTTAGTTAAGATATCAAAAGCGTTGGGTATAGCGCATAGTTTTAATATATTGAATTAGTTTAAAATCACTAATAAATAGAACTTAATTTTTCCCCTTGATTTTTACCGTATGTTTTGTTAAGATATAACCGTTGAAAGAAAACAACAAGTTTTTACAAATCAAGCAAAACGAATGACACGGAGGAAAAAGCATGACAAAAACAACAAAGAAAACAAGATTTGCAGCCATCGTACTCACTCTCGCAATGATGCTCGGCATGTTCAGCATCATGGGCGTTACAACCGCAAGCGCGGTTACCGACAAGGTTAGCCTGTATTCATCCAGCGTTACCTTCACCAAGTACGGTGCGGCTACCTACGAGGTATTCATTCAGACCAGAGACAACGCAAGCAACCAGCAGGTATATGTTCACTATCTTTACATGGATTCCTTAGGCTGGTCCGACGCTAAGGCAGAGTATGTAACCACCCTCAACGACGGTTCCAAGATCTGGAAGGCATATTTCAGCAGCTTCAACACCCGTTACGCTATCAAGCTCGTTGCAGACGGCCGCGAGTACTGGGATAACAACAACGGCAAGGACTACGGCGCAGGCACCAGAATCGGTTCCGCTGCCATCGCTCCCCAGAGAAACGGTTCCGGCTTCTGGTACAGCAACACCTACTTAGTAAGCGCTGTTCTCCAGAACTATGCTTATCACAAGAACGTATTTGTAAGATACACCAACGATAACTGGAGAACCTACCAGGATCAGGCTCTGAACTACAAGAGCACCAAGGATGACGGCACAGAGGTTTGGGAAACCGTTCTTGCCCTGCCCTCCGGCAACTCCTTTGGCGACAGCTTCCAGTATGCTCTCTGCTATCAGGTAAACGGCAACGAGTACTGGGCAAATAACTTCGGCGCTAACTACGACTATACATTCTACACCCACCACTAATCATAATAATCAAGCCCTTGACTGTGTGCAAATGCAGTCAAGGGCTTTTGCTATACCGCGTCCGTTACGATAACGGTGTCGGCTTTAACAATAAATCTAATGTCATAGCCGCCGTAGGCAAAGCCGTATTCGCGGTTTTCTTCGTTTTGATATCCCGGTCGCGGGTCATAGGCGAGCACTTCCCTTAGCGTTCTAAGCTGTTCCTCGCCGAACAACGCGGCAACATGCGGCGGAATTTCCACCTCATACAGCGTTTGTCCTTCGGGACCGTAACCGCCCGAGGCTGCGTCGGGAACGCTGTCCGCAAAGGGGAGATAGGGCTTGATGTCCAAAATCGCCGTACCGCTCATCAAGTCCGCTCCGGATACCCTCAGAACGGGACCTTCAGAGGTCTGCTCAATGCCGGTCATCTTCACTCGCGTCAAGCCGATCGGGTTCGGGCGGTTTGGCGAACGCGTGGCAAACACGCCCATACGCTTGTTGCCGCCGAGCTTAGGCGGACGAACGGTGGGCGACCATTCGCGCTTACCCATCGGCTCAAACTCCCACAAAAGCCACAGGTATGTAAAATCCTCAATTCCTCGGAACGCGTCGGAGTTGCGGTAGGGAGGCTCCATAACGATGCGCGACTGTAAATGCTCCGACATACCGCTTTGGCGCGGCAGCCCGAACTTGGTGGGGAAGTCATTGTAAATCCGCGCAATAGGCGTCATTTCCATATGCTGTCACAACCTTTTCTCAATCTGCTTTTTCAGTATACCATAAAAAATATGAAAATCAACGTTTATACCTTGATTTTGCCCGTGTTTTATTCTATAATAAGGTATCAAATCTTTGGAGGAATACGATGCAAGGAAATGTACGTCCCGAAACAATGGAAAGAATCACGACCGAGGCGCTTGCCAACGCCTTTATTGAGGAGCAAATCAAGGAGCTTCGCGAGCAAATCGGCGACAAAAAGGTACTTTTGGCGCTGTCCGGCGGTGTAGACAGCTCTGTCGTAGCCGCTCTGCTTATCAAGGCGGTCGGTCAGCAGCTCGTTTGCGTTCACGTCAACCACGGTCTTCTCAGAAAGGGCGAGCCGGAGCAGGTAGTAGAGGTGTTCCGCAACCAGATGAACGCCAACCTGATTTATGTTGACGCGGTAGACCGCTTTTTGGACAAGCTCGCAGGCGTTGCGGAGCCCGAAAAAAAGAGAAAAATAATAGGCGCGGAGTTCATCCGCGTGTTTGAGGAAGAGGCGCGCAAGCTCGACGGTATCGAGTTTTTGGCGCAGGGTACCATTTACCCCGATATTCTGGAATCCGACGGAGTCAAGGCACATCACAATGTAGGCGGTCTGCCCGAGGACTTGCAGTTTGAGCTGGTAGAGCCAGTCAAGCTGCTCTTTAAGGACGAGGTAAGAGTTGTAGGCAAGGCGCTCGGACTTCCCGATAATATGGTGTTCCGTCAGCCGTTCCCGGGTCCCGGACTCGGCGTGCGCTGCTTAGGCGCTATCACCCGCGACAGACTGGAAGCTGTGCGCGAAAGCGACGCTATCCTGCGCGAGAAATTTGCTAAAAACGGCTTGGAGGGCAAGGTTTGGCAGTACTTTACCGCTGTGCCCGACTTTAAATCCGTAGGCGTAAAGGACGGCAAGCGCACCTTTGCTTATCCCGTCATCATCCGCGCGGTCAACACCAAGGACGCCATGACCGCTACGGTCGAGAACGTTCCCTTCGACCTGCTGCAGCACATCACCCGGCGCATCACCACCGAAGTGGAAAACGTCAACCGCGTTCTCTTTGACCTCACTCCCAAGCCCAGCGGTACAATCGAATGGGAGTGATATGTAAAACGCCGAAAACCCAGTATTTATGCGGGTTTACGAGCCTTTTACATTGCTTTTGATAACAATTTGATAACAGTCGCTATTACCGCAATTATTCTGTAAATCAAGTGGTTGTGGAGTAAAGGAATAATCGTTCTTTGGTTTGCGACTGTAAAAATCCATATGATTAAGCCCTTAGCTGTGTGCAAATGCAGCTAAGGGTTTTTTGTCGTTATTAATCGTGATAGACAGAAACGATTTTGCTAAACAGTATTAATTTTTATTTTCTCGTCTGTTTATCACTAATAGCTGTACTCTTCCTTTTTCTAATTATAGTTATAATAAAGACAATAATCGATACTATAATAAATCCTGCTGTATAATTAATAAAGACATCTCTATATGCCGAACCTGCAAGTTCAACTGTAAGTCCTCTTATAAATACATATATGAAAACAAGAAGCATTGTAGGAACATAAACAGTTAATACCTTCAACAAGAAATCCTTTATTTTAATATATCTGATAAGCGCAAAAGCTATTACCACTATAAGAACTAATACGGCTCTATCTATTTCGTGCCAATTTCCGGAAGGATCCTCATATGTACCTTGAACAAGATAGAATATGCTGTTTGCTATAGTAGCTAATGTATAAAGCATGAAATATAAGAATGCCGGTATCTTTAAATATCTGTTCCATAACTCTTTCATTTTCTTACCCTCCACATACTTCGATTTGTATCACTCTTTGATTATATCTTTGAACGCCTCAATCAGTGAGTCGCTCAGCTCTTTAGACGGCACTTTCACCCAATGCCCGGACGTATCATACTTAGGATAGTTA
>CAMHCD010000168.1 GCA_946183545.1 uncultured Clostridia bacterium | reverse complement strand
TGGGGTCGGCTCATTGAGCCGACCCTTGTTTTATGTAATTAAGTTTTACTTTTCAAAAAGCTTTCCAAATCGTAGTTTTCAATGCAGTGTCGAGGGATAACAAACGCCTGAGCCGCACCGTAAAAGATGTATATATAATCATCTGTAGGATCAACGGAAGTTATATCCGAGTATTTTACGGTTTTAACGCTGCCGGGCGCCGTTTCGATAATCTCGGTTTCGGCAAATTCAAACTCCGCGGTTTCGTGGAACGGAAGCTTGCCGTCTTTTTTGGCGGTTTCAAGGCTTTTGCGGATGTTACCGCTTATCATAGACGGTACTTTGATCACCCACACGATTGAGGTGATAGTAAAAATGACCGCCTCAAGCAGGATCACAAGCATCCCTGTGTTTGCTAACAGGCAAATCACCATGATCAGCAAAAACACCGCCGGCAACAAAAGCCTCGCCGTAAATGTGCTTTTTTTACCCTGAGCGGAATGCTTCATGTAGTATTCGTTGAATTTGAAAAAATCGTTTTCACTTAAGTTTACTGTAAATTTCATTTGCTTTGCTCCTGTCGAAAAATAACCGCCTGTGCTGCAACACAAGCGGTTAAGTAAAATAATATTAACCTAATGCGAAACAGCCTATGCCGTTTCTCTACATTTATTATATATGATAAATCAAGCGATGTCAACACAAAATTCAAAAGGTTCTGCCTGATTATATTGCCAAATTAGAATTATTGTGTTATACTGATTATGTAGAGGAATGGCGGCGGCTGTTTCAGCACCCTTTTAATGAGAGGGGGTGTTAAAAGATTATGGAATACATAGCACTTGTTGTTATTTTCACTTTTTTAATAGTGATTTCTATAAAGAAGTAACCGCCCTGTTTCAGCCAAAACAAGGCGGTTGAAAAAATAAACCCTTTGTATAATGCGAAACAGCCCATGCCGTTTCTCTACACTCTCATTATATAACAATCAAACGTTAAAGTCAATAATTTTCCGTTTTCCATTTTCAATTTTTCATTAGATGAAGTTCTCCCTGAACATCCGTGTAATAATCCCCCTCGGGGATCAAATCTTTTATCAGTACGATCTCATACCCCTTGTCTTTAATGCCCTTGATGATACCGGGCAACGCGGCAGGGGTATTTTTTGCGCCGTTGTGCATCAGAACGATAGAGCCGTCCCTGACCTTATCCACCACGGTTTTGGTCATCTGCTCTGGGGTGGGGTCCTTCCAGTCTAAGGAATCAACGTCCGTCACAATAGTAAATTAATCTAACAGTTCAAGCAAATGTTTTAAGTGTTTTTCGGGCGCGACGCCTTCAAATCCTTGCCAATAAATAATACGGCTTTCAATACAGTCAATAATATTGTATAATTTCTCAGTATCTATTTTTGCTGATGTAAAGAAATCCTTAACTTCCGGTAAATCAAAAAAGCCGATAATCATTTTTAAATAATTCTTAACACCTACATTTGTAAAAACGTAAGTGATGATTCCTTTTAACACAGATTTTACATACCGCATACTCTTTTTTTCAGAAGGAAAATCATTGTAATCATAAATGAATAACTCTGTGAAGAGTTCGGTGCAGTGAGCAGTGCATTCATTATATTTCGGATATTGCAAATTAATGCTTTCGATGTAATCTTGAATTATTTTTTGCATATAGATTCTCTCATTTATATTGCTAATTGTATTACGCTTTCCATAATCAAGAAATAACCGCCCTGTAGTACCAGTACAAGGCGGTTAATCTGAATTTAACCAAACAGTATTGCGAAACAGTCTAAACCGTTTCTCTACATTTATTATATAACGATCAAACGTTAAAGTCAATACAAATTTTCCGTTTTCAATTTTCAATTTTCCATTAAGTGAAGCTCCCCCTGAACATCTGTATAATACTCGCCTTCGGGGAGCAAATCTTTTATCAGAACTATCTCAAACCCCTTGTCTTTAATGCCCTTGATGATACCGGGCAACGCGGCAGGGGTATTTTTTGCACCGTTGTGCATCAGGACGATAGAGCCGTCCCTGACCTTATCCAACACGGTTTTTGTCATCTGCTCAGGCGTTGGGTCCTTCCAGTCTAAGGAATCCACATCCCATTGCACGCAGTACATCCCGTGGCTTTTAACGCAGTCCACCACTGTGTTGTCGTAGTCGCCATAGGGCGGTCGAAACAGGGTAGGGGACTTGCCCGTGAGTTTTTCGATCTTTTGGTTGCAGGCTTCGATCTCCTGCGCGCATTCACCCTTGCCGATTTGCGGCATGTGTGGATGGGTGTCGCTGTGGTTGCCGATATCGTTGCCGTGAGATGCGATGCTCTTGACGTCGTCGGGGAAATCGTCAACCCACTTGCCCACAAGAAAGAACGTTGCCTTTACCTTGTGTTCGTCCAGTATTTGCAGCAGCTCTTCCGTCTGCTCGTTGCCCCACGCCGCGTCAAAGGAGATGGCTACCTGCTTTTTGTCGCTCTCCACACGGTAGATGGGTATTTTGCGCGGCTCGGCGGCTGTCTGTACCGCTTTTGCGGCGGAGGATATCATCACGCCTGCCGCCGTCACACCGCAAATCACGCTCAGCCCCAACGTCACCAGGCTGCGCCGTGTCAGTAAAATCAGTTTCATAACATCCCTCCGTTACAGCATATGCGGAGGTTCTGCAATAAATGCAAAAGGCAGAGGGTGAATACAACCCTCTGCCATTAATCTGTTTTTGTTGCGTTCTTATGCTAAAAGCATAATTGCTTCTTTGTACTTTTCCGCTCTTTCAAGTGCGCGGTCGTCAATAACGTCAAGCCGCGACAAATCGCTGTTGTGCCGCAGGTCGGCAAGCTTAACAGCGCGTGCTATCGGATCATTACGCAGCTTTTTAACATAGTCCATGTAGGGCACTGCGTCGTCGTGCGTCATCAGCGCGATAGCGTCGGTGACCGGGGCAGGAAAGCCCGCCTCGATCAAGTCAGTCAGCGTATAGTCAGTGTCCTCAACAACGTCGTGCAGCAGCGCCACACAGACGGAGTATTCGTCCTCCATCTGTTCCGCCAAGTGGAACGGGTGGTATACATACGGCATGCCGCTTTTGTCAACTTGGTTTTTGTGCGCTTCAAAGGAGATGCGCAGGGCTTTTTTGGTTAAGGGTGTGTATATCATGATTCGCTGTTACCTGTTGTAATATCGTTCATCCCATTGCGGATCTTCTCCCTCGGAGGGGATACTGTCGCCGGCGGCAACAAAAAGGTCGTCCGCAATTTCCTTGATCAAGTCTGCAAGCTCAAGACTGCTTAAATCAAAAGCCTTACCGACCGCCTCAGCTCCCAACCACGCGCCGAGAATATTGCCGCAGATAGCTCCGGTGGAGTCGCTGTCGCCCTTGTGGTTGACCGAAGCGCGGATAGCCGCGGCAAAGTCATCCTGATATCGAACCGCGCAGTATACGGCTATAGCCAGCGCTTCCTCCGCGACCCAGCCCTCGCCGAGCTGATGGATGGCGGACAAATCGTCGGTGCCTTTGGCGGTAGCCAAATCTATCGCTTTGTTTATCAGCGCGCTTAAGGTATCGTTTGCGCTTTGACACAAAACGTCCGCAAGGTTTTCCTTAGCCGGATCATGTAGATATTGGGTAATCCGG
>CAMHCD010000167.1 GCA_946183545.1 uncultured Clostridia bacterium | reverse complement strand
AAGGAAGTTATCAAGCTCAACCACGAGATCGACAAGCTCGAAAAGTTCATGGGCGGTATCAAGGACATGAACGAGATGCCCGGCGCACTCTTCATTGTTGACCCCCGCAAGGAAAGAATTGCCGTATCAGAGGCAAAGAAGCTCAATATCCCGATCGTTGCTATCGTTGACACCAACTGCGATCCCGACGAGATCGACTACGTTATCCCCGGCAACGACGACGCTATCCGTGCGGTTAAGCTGATTGCAGGCGCAATGGCTAATGCTGTTATCGAGGGTAAAGAGGGTCAGATGGGCGCAGCCGCTGCGGAAGCTCCCGCGGAAGAGGACGACGCCGAATAATCATTTAATAATATAATACCGAAAGGATGTTTTCATAATGGCAGCATTTACAGCTCAGGATGTAAAAGCACTCAGAGAAAAAACCGGCTGCGGCATGATGGACTGCAAAAAGGCACTCACTCAGGCTGACGGCGATATGGATAAAGCAGTAGACTTCTTAAGAGAACAGGGTCTTGCTAAGCAGGCTAAGAAGGCAAGCAGAGTTGCAGCCGAGGGTGTTGCATACGCTACCACCACCGACGACCTCAGCGTTGGCGTAGTTATCGAAGTTAACGCAGAGACCGACTTTGTTGCAAAGAACGATTCCTTCATGGATTTTGTAAAGGCTTGCGCCAACACTGTTATGAAGGAGAACCCCGCCGACGTTGAAGCGCTGCTTGCGCTGAAGGCTGACGGCACAGAGCAGACCGTTGCAGAGCTGCTCCAGGAGAAGGTACTCACCATCGGCGAGAACATTCAGATCCGCCGTTTTGAGCGCATGGAAGGCGCTTGCGTAGCTTACGTACACGCAGGCGGCAAGATCGGCGTTCTGGTCAACTTTAACACTGACCTTGCAGGAAAGCCCGAGTTCGTTGCTTACGGCAAGGACGTTGCAATGCAGATCGCTGCTCTTAACACCGCTTACCTCAACAGAGACGAAGTTCCCGAGGAAGTTATCGCTCACGAAAAGGAAGTTATGCGTCAGCAGGTAATCAACGAGGGTAAGCCCGAGGCTATCGCCGACAAGATCGTTATGGGTAAGATCAACAAGTACTACAAGGAGAACTGCCTTGTAGATCAGGAGTTTGTTAAGGACAGCAAGCTCACTGTTGCTCAGTACACCAAGAACACCGCTAAGGAGCTCGGCGGCAACATCGATATTGTTAAGTTCGTTCGTTTTGAAAAGGGCGAGGGTATCGAAAAGCGTCAGGACGACTTCGCTGCAGAAGTTGCTTCCATGGTAAAATAATATAAGCTCACGCTGATTTGTGCGATAAAGCTTGATGTTTGTCAGGTTTTATCGCACTTTTTTTACAGTAAATAATTTTTCCACAGCAGTCAATGTCTTCAAGAGGTTATGTCTGCCGTACGTTTTTGCTTGCGTAGTTTACAGATTCGTGATAGAATATTAATAATAAATATTTAAAATATAAAAGCCCGGCGATATTATGCCGGAATGGTGGATGACAATGATAAGGGAATTAATGCACGACCCCTTCTTTTTGGGGATAAAATCAAAGCCGGCAACAAAGGAAGACACTGAAACAGCGCGTGACCTGTTCGACACACTTAATGCGCATCGCGAGACTTGCGTCGGCATGGCGGCAAATATGATAGGAAAAACGGTTTGTATCATCGCGATCATCGACGGTGTAAAGCCTGTTGTGATGTATAATCCGGAAATCGTTTCAAAGGCAGCGCCGTATGAAGCAGAGGAAGGATGTCTGTCGCTTTTAGGCGCTCCTCGAAAAACTACGCGGTATAAAACGATAAAGGTGAAGTATCAGGACAGCAGCTTTCAGTGGAAGGTCAAATCCTACGCCGGATTTACCGCTCAAATCATACAGCACGAAATCGACCATTGCAACGGCGTGTTGATTTAAAAGGGTGATATTATGAAAATAATTGAAAAAATAAGCGAATACTTCGGCAAATTCATGGCGCTTATCGTACTGGCTGTGGCGGCGCTCGCGCTGTTTGTACCGCAGTCAACACTGTGGATAGATACCTCATGGATCAACTATCTTCTGATGATCGTGATGTTCGGAATGGGTCTGACGATGAAGCCGAAGGATTTTGCGCTGATTTTTAAAAGACCGAAGGATATACTGATAGGCTGCGCTTCACAGTTTATTATTATGCCTGCGCTGGCTTTCGGACTGAGCAAGCTGTTTGGGCTCGATCCTGCGCTGACTGCGGGAGTGGTGCTTGTCGGAACCTGCCCCGGCGGAACGGCAAGCAATGTAATAACGTACTTATCAAAGGGAGACGTAGCGTTGTCTGTCGGAATGACGAGCGTAAATACTCTTCTTGCTCCGCTCCTCACGCCTGCCATCACATGGCTGCTGCTGCAAACGACCGTCAGAGTGGATGTTTGGTCGATGTTTTGGAGCATCATCCAGGTCATCATAATCCCGATAGCGCTCGGTTTTGTTATAAACCGGTTCTTCGGAAAAATAACGCAGAAGGCTGTTGCCGTTCTGCCGATGGTTTCAACTATTGCCATCTGTCTTATCGTCGCTTCTGTCGTATCCCATAACGCGGAGAAGATCTACACATGCGGCGCGTTGGTGCTTGCCGTTGTGGTTCTTCACAACCTGCTCGGTTACGCCTGCGGCTTCGGGCTTGGCAAGCTGCTTAGGCTTACTCCCCAAAAAACAAAGGCGTTGTCGATCGAGATCGGTATGCAAAACTCCGGGCTTGCCACGAGTCTTGCGCAAACGGCGTTTTCAAACCTCGCTATGGCTACCGTTCCGGGCGCGATCTTTTCCGTTTGGCATAATATCTCGGGCGCGATATTAGCAGGCTTTTACAGAAGATGGAAGAATAAATAAACAATTAATAAGGAGGAATAAACATGCAAGGCTTTGATTATCAAACACCAACCAGACTTATCTTCGGCAAAGGAGTAGTCTCACAGCTGCCGGAGGTCATGGCGCAGTTCGGCAAAAAGATCCTGCTCACCTACGGAGGCGGAAGTATCAAAAAAATCGGACTTTACGACAAGGTCAGGGAGTTGCTGACCGACTTTGAGATCTTTGAGCTGTCAGATATCCAGCCAAACCCCAAGTATGACCCCAGCGTGCTCGACGGCGTAAAGCTCTGCAAGGAAAACGATATCGACGTTATTCTTGCCGTCGGCGGCGGAAGCGTTCTTGACTGCTCAAAGGCTATCGCGGCAGGAGCTAAGTACGACGGCGACCCTTGGGATCTGATCTCCTATAAGGCGTTCGCGACCGATTCAGTTCCTATCGTAGACATTATCACGCTTGCTGCTACGGGCAGTGAGTATGACGCAGGGGGAGTTATTTCCAGAACCGAGACAAACGACAAAATCGGCTATGTTGACGACCACAACTACCCGAGGGTGTCTTTCCTTGACCCCACCTACACGTTTACGGTGTCAAAAAAGCAGACCGCCGCAGGCTGTGCAGACGCTATGAACCACATCATCGAACAGTATTTTTGTGAGGATTCCACGCTGCTTAACGACGGCTTTATGGAGGCAGGCTTAAAGAGCCTTATGGTAAACGCCGTAAAGTGCCTTGAAAATCCCGAGGATTATACCGCAAGAGCCGAAATGATGCTGACCTGCACCTACGGCTGCAACGGCATTTATGCGCTCGGCAACAGTGAGTCCGGCTGGCCGTGCCACGGTATCGAGC
>CAMHCD010000166.1 GCA_946183545.1 uncultured Clostridia bacterium | reverse complement strand
ACGGCAAGTGGCACAACGTACCCGTTCGCTTCACCGTTGACAAGAACAAGAACGTTACCGGTCAGCAGACAGGCAAGGAATACATCACCGCTAACCGCTACGCCGGTTGATAATATATTGCTATTACCTCAATTTCATAATAACCTCTCCAAAAAACGGTCGGCTCCATCGGAACCGACCGTTTTTCATGATTTGCATAATAAGTATTAATAAAAGTACCACCGAACCTGATCCCAGTCTGAGGTATAACGCGCTAAAATACCTGCGTCCGCACCGTTGACTTTGTCGTCGTTGTTGATGTCGGCGGCTGCCATGTTCTTGATTTTATCGTAATAGCCCGACCAGCCCGAAGCGTAACGGCTCAAAAGACCTGCGTCAGCTCCGTTCACCACATCGTCATTATTCACGTCCCCGATCAAATACAAGACCTCCCAGCCTGCGAAAATATATGTGTCCTGCATTATAGGCTTTGTGGGATCATACGGCACGGTCAACTCGCGATTGAGGTACCATCCCTGAAACACCGCGTTAGTGCGTCCGGGTTCGGCAATAGGTCCGAATACCTCTCCGCGTTTCACGTCAACTCCGGCAATAGGCTCCGGGTCTGTCGCTCTCAAATACCACCAAACGCTACATTCATCCGAATCCGGCTCAACCGCCGACGCTGTCATCGGAAACGCGGTAAACGCCGCCGCGATCAAAACGCTGAGTAACAGCGCAACTGTTCTTTTCATAAATAACCTCCTAATACTGTATACCAAGATTATACCACAATTACATATAACGCGCAATCCAAAAAATAGCCTGTACATTTAGTAAAAATGCACACAAAAGCGGTCAGACAAAAACCTGACCGCATATGGTTGAAGTATTTGGCATATAAAAACTTATATAACTTTATATAACTTTTGACCCGCCGTTGATGAGCTTTACCGTTCAATAAAACTTATCAAAAGGCGGAGAAAGCGTCCACCGACGCTACATTTCGGTTACGATCTCGTTGACGGTTTTTCCCGGAGGGATCATGGGGAGAACGTTCGCGTCGGGGCTGATCTGACAGTCGATAACGACCGGAGCGTTGAGGGCTACCGCCTTTTCGAGCGTAGGCACTACCTCCTCGCTCTTTGTTATCCGCATACCCTCCACGCCGAAGGCTTTTGCCAAATCAACAAAGTCGGTGGCTCTGTGGGGGTCGGTCTGCGAAAAACGGCTGCCGTAAAACAGCTTCTGCCACTGGCGCACCATTCCGAGCACGGTGTTGTTCATAACGATGATAACAACGGGCAGGTGGTACGACTTGACCGTTACCAGCTCGTTGAGATTCATGTGGAAGCTGCCGTCGCCGGTAAACAGGAACACCCTTTCGTTGGGGTGAGACACCTGCGCGCCGATAGCCGCGCCCATGCCAAAGCCCATGGTGCCCATGCCGCCCGAGGTCAGCAGGGTTTTTTCCTGCTCGATCTTCGCAAACTGTGCTACCCACATCTGATGCTGTCCAACGTCGGTGGCTATGATATCGCTGTCGTCCTTTATCTTATTGACCGCCTCGATCACCTCGCCGGGCAGCGGATAAAGGCTCTTGGGACGTGACGACTTATCAAAACGGTGCTTCCACTCGTCGATCTTGTCGAGCCAGTGGGAATGATCCTGCTGCTCCATGCCGTCAAGCAGCGCCTTCAAAATGATCTTTGCGTCGCCTAATATATACTCGTCCACATGGACGTTTTTATTGATTTCATTTTTGTCGATTTCGAGCTGTACTATCTTTGCCTGCTCGCCGAATTTTTCACGGTCTCCCGCAACGCGGTCGGAAAAACGCGCTCCGCACGCGATAATAAGGTCGCAGCCCGCGGTGATCATGCCCGTTTCGTAGCCGCCGTGCATACCGATGTTGCCGATACACAGCGGATGGCTTGCCGGCAGACAGCCCAAGCCCATCAAAGAGCAGCACACGGGTGCGTCGATCAGCTCGGCAAAGGTGCGGAACTCAACACATGCGTCCGCGCTCAAAATACCGCCGCCCGCGTAGATCATGGGGCGTCTTGATTTGCGTATCATCTCCTGAACACGCTCAATGCTGTCGGGGTTGGCGATCTGCATAGGCTCTGTCACAGCAGGCTCGCCGGGGGTGAATTCCGTCATAGCCGCAGTTATATCCTTTGGCACGTCCACAAGCACGGGGCCCTTTCTGCCCGCGTTTGCAAGCGCAAAAGCCTTGCGGATAGTGGGAGCCAGATCCTCGATCTTAGTCACCAGATAGCTCGCCTTGGTAATAGGCTTTACAATGTTTACTATATCAACCTCTTGGAAGCTGTCGCGTCCGAGCTGGTCGGTGTTGACGTTGCCCGTGATGGCAACAATAGGAATACTGTCGATATTAGCGGTTGCGAGTCCGGTCACGATATTCGTCGCGCCGGGGCCGGAGGTGGTGATCACCACGCCTGTTTTGCCCGTTGAACGCGCGTAGCCGTCAGCCGCGTGGGACGCGCCCTGCTCGTGCGCGGTAAGGATATGGTCGATTTTATCGCTGTATTTATACAGAGCGTCGTAAGTGTTCAGCGCGGCACCGCCGGGATAACCAAAGACAGTATCAACGCCTTGTTCCACTAAACATTCACAAATGATATCTGCTCCTGTAAGCTTCATATTATAACCCCTTTTATCAGACTAAAATAGACTAACTTACATTTTACCGCATTAAAGCGCTGTTGTCAAGTATTTTACTTCGCGTTATTTACTTCGCGTACTTAATGTCGGATAGGATGGTAACGTCGGTGTTTCGCGAGACAGAATAGAAATATTGGAAGCTGTGAGGGCAATGGAAATTACGTTTGGCTTTTGATGTTGTGACTGTAACAAACAATGTAGGGGAGGCCCTTGCGGCCTCCCTCAGTTTGACGAAAAACTCTGTTTTCTGATTTGATGATGGTAAAATTAGCGCAAACGTGGGGGAGGCTCCTTTGCTAAAGGAGCTGTCAGCGTAGCTGACTGAGGATTCTCACGCGCCGCTCTTTTTTATACGTCCGCTATTATTCGATACGCCAAACGTATTGTTTATCGGGTAATGCTTTACTTTATCAAAAAGCTCCCGACTGTATCACTATAAATACAACCGGGAACCGTCATTGTTAATTGTTCATTGTTAATTGTAAATTTTTGTAAACTCGTCCATAACTCTTACGGTTTTTTCTGCCGCAAGCGAGCAGAACTTGACAAAATCCACTCCCTTGTTTTCGTCCATGTCGTCGGATATCGCGCGCAAAATAGCAAACGGGACCTTGCAGCAATAGCACACATGACCGATAGCCGCGCCCTCCATCTCGCACGCCATCGCGCCGAAACGGTCGTTTATCAGCAGGCGCTTGCGGCGGTTGGACACAAACATGTCGCCGCTGGCAACAATGCCCTGCGTCACCTTGGTGTCGGGCAGCTCCTTGCCGCATTTAGTCAGCAGCGCTACCGCGTCCTTGTCGCACTCAAAGTACATGATCTTACCGTCCGGCAGGCTGATTTCACCCTGCTTGTCGCCGAGCGCGGTGGTGTTCATGTCATGCTCTACCGCCTTGCTTGCAACGACCAAATCGCCGATGCTCACCAGCGGAGACAGCGATCCGGCAACGCCGCTGTTGATTATAAGCTCAGGCGAAAAGCGGTTTATCATCGTGGTTGCGCAAAGAGCGGCGTTTACCTTGCCTACTCCGCACACCACCACGACAATATCCTTGCCGTT
>CAMHCD010000165.1 GCA_946183545.1 uncultured Clostridia bacterium | reverse complement strand
ATTTTTTTCTGTTTTTATAGCGCATAATCGGTTCTTTTGCTACCAGAATATAGGATGCAAGCGGAAGAACGAAGCCAAGGTATTTTAAGTTCTCGGACTGTACAAGCATATTGAAAAAGCCGTGATAAATGATCGAAATCGTCAGCAAGGCGAATGTACCGCAGAAGAACAGCTTTTTTCTTTTCCTGATAAAGCTCATCCCGTAACCGACATACGCCGTACAGATTCCGTGCATTAACGCAGTGGAAAAGCCCCTTACGATTGCCCATTGGATGGAAACGGCTTCCATGCTGTTGATGAGAATGTAGGTGTTCTCAAACAGAGCGAAACCGATACCGAGCGCAAACGAGGATCCAATCAGCTTTTCAATATTATCCGAAACCACAAACGCGTAGAGCAGGATCGGGATCGCCTTGATGACTTCCTCTGTGGCGGGAGTGATGATGGTGGTGACATATTCCGCGTCAAAATTCATCAGCCTGAGCAAAAGCCCGTTGACCTCGGAGATAAACAGCGCAGAGCTGATACCTATGATGATAAACACCATGATCCTGCGCGAGGCTTTATGTATCAGCGGCAGGCTGAGCGCCAGAGGGACGACGATACATATAAAAAGAATATAGATCATGTTTTCCATATTTTACTCCCCCTTACCACCGTCGGCATCATAGCCGCTACGGAAAGGCCGGCAACACAGCAGCTGATGAGCGTCAAAAGCTCATTGCTGCGGCTCATAGCAAAGCACTCCATCATCATCGAAGCCGTGTAAATCAGCACCAGAAGATTATACGGTCTCAGACATTTTACAAAGCCGCCTTCGACGTCGGGAAAAATGAGATGCTTCAGGTTAAAATAGGACGTCGGTATGACAAGCAGCGTCAGCACTGCTCCCTGCACCCTCCACAAAGGCGCAACCTCGCCCAAAAGGAACAGACAGACATATAACACAACGGCTGCCGCAGGAGCGGCAAGCGCAATAAGCCGATACTTTTTCAATTTCTTTGAGCCGTCGTCTACCAGAGAATCAACGGTGCCGAAATTGGACGCGAAGAAGAATATCAGGCTTCCCAGCGCTCCCAAAAAGCCGAGCTGAAAGCTCTCCGTAATGCTGCCGTCCGTTACCAGACGGACGATATGATATAGTCTTCCGTAGGTGATACAAAGCAGGGAAAGGGCTATCATTTGTGCATACAGCATGTTTTTTCCGGCACGGAATAATTTGATTTCTCCGTAGATATACCCGGCAAGAGCACCTACACAAACAATAATATTCGCGATCAAATACATACTCAAATGTACCTCCTTTTTGATACTGATTCAATCGTTTGAGATTGCACAGCCCCGACACGCGTGTCAAGGGGCGTCGCGATGACTATGTTAAGGCAATACCGCATAATTTAGGTGTGCGGATTGCGATGTAAGATTTTTCGTCAGGTTGGACAAAAAAGCGAGGTAAGGCTGGCGCCTTGCCGAGACTTTTTTGGGCAGGCTGACGGAATAATATTCAAGCAAGGCGTGCGCCGCAAATTGTGCGGTGTTGCCTTAATAAACGCACTTTACAGGGCTGCGCGGGCAGCCCTGTATTTTTTGTGTTTCACTCCCACTTGTGCGGAAGCTCCGTTATTTTTCGAGGGACAGTTTTTTCTCTGTTACCTCAGTTGTCATATAGCCGCCGGTGATCTCAGCGTCGCGCTTGACGGAACCGTCCTCCCGCTGTACAAACATCGAAATACGGTTATCGCTCATCAGATGGCTGCTGTCAAAGGATATCGCGCCGTCGTTGAGCTCAATCGGACCGCTGTAATCCTTTTTCATCACATATTCCCACGCGACCGGTTCGTCGCTTCCCGGGGTTTGCGTCACAAGATCCTGAGAATAGGGAACATAGTCATACATCGCAAAGCAGATCTTTGTCAAAGGAGACTTCATATAGTCCTTCGGCATGGTGGAAAGGGTCATGCTTGTATCCTTCATCGCCTTTTCGTTGTATCGCTTTGCAGCGAACGGTGTGGCATAGTACATGTAAATCTCGGGACCGGTTGTTCCTTCGTTGAGGTTGACGCCGACAAGGTTATGGTTTTTGTCCTCCCTCGCCACCGGCGTGTAGTATAGCTGATAACGGTCGGTTACGATACCCTCGGGGTGGAATTTCTCGCCGACAGTGCAGACAATGTCGTAAACCGCCTCCTGCTTCTGCTTTTCGATCTCGTTCTCTCTCGCCTCTTCGGAGCTGTATTGGTTGATTTCCTTTTCGTTCAGCGAGTAGCTGCGGTAACCGAAATAAACATACTTTCCGCCTGCTGCCTTGTTGAGGTCGATATCGAGGAATTCCGTACAGCCCTGCTCGAGCAAGCCCAGCTGCGCTTCCTTTGGCGAGTTTCCGCTCCAGGCGTAAATCTTGTTATAAAAGAGCTTTGACGCCTCATATTCTCCCTTGATAAACACCTTATGATTGATATCACCCTTGAACTCGGCGGCTTCGACTACCTTGCTCTTGTGATATACCTCATCCTGCTCGGTTACGTCCGCCTTGTCTACCACAAGCGCCGTAGAGCAGCCGGAGATAAAGACGTTCTCGCCGATCTTAAGCTCGGTAATCGGCCTGCCGGGAACGGTGCCCTGGTTATAGGAGTAATAAATAAAGTAAGTATTGTTATCACTCATCCTGATCGGCGTTGTGTTGGACGCGCAGTAATAAACCGCGTTGTCAAACTGCTGCTGATCGGGGACAGACTTCTCGTTTGATCGGAACAGCACGATGCTCCTGACCGCCTTATCCGCATTGTCGGTTCTGGCGACGCTGATATAAGCGGCGGGATCGCCGCCACTGGGCGGCACGGGCTCATAGTTCGGTACAAGCGTGCGCGTCCATGACTTTGACGGATCGCCTGCCACGTCGTACGGTATCATCTCGTCGGAGGCAGCGGCGGTCGCCGATACCATCGCGAGCAAATCGACCTGCTTGTCATAGTTGTTAAGAACGTTCTTGTCGGTTGATTTTGAGTCTTCTCTTGACGACGCGCCGACAAATATCCTTGAAATATACCGCTTCTTGACGGTATCGCGCTTGATGTACATATAGACTTTTTCGCCCGGATGGAAAGAGCTGCCGTTCTCGCTGTCGGAGTACTTGGGTCTTCCACTGCCGTCTGTCCATGAGGGTAAGGCGACATTGAACGCTTCCAGCTTATAGGGATCCTTTAACTCCTGAACAGAGTTGAAGTCGCCGCTCGGCTTACTGCCCGCGAGGGTGGTTTCTTCCGAAACGTCGCAGGTGATAACGCCGTTGTTATTTGTCGCGTCGTGCCTGTTTTTGCTGACGACAACGCTGTCAAGCGTCAGGCGCGGCGCGTCCTTGACATAGCCCGTAACATACAGGTTGGTCGCAATATACGGCATGACGCCGTCCGCCGTTTTCATGCTGCCCTGATCTTCCCTTGAAAAGCCCCAGTAGACGCTGTCGATATCATTATCTCCCAAAAGTCCGTTAGTCGCCATATAGGCGTTTTCGGGAGCGATGGCTCTGATGTTGGCTTCCTTTTCAATATCACGCTGTACCACTACGGTAGCAGCCGCGTAGACCGCGTTGCTGCCGGCGGAGCCGGAGGGCTTTGCCTGATATTCGGTCGCCTTGCTGATCGTATAGGGGAGCTTAGAAATATAAGGCTCTCCCCTGTACGCCTGCACGTCTGTCAGCGCGCGGTAGGGGTTGTAGCTCCAGGTATAATACAAACGCAGGTATTTTTGGTTACTGTCCACGATGTAGCCCTTGTAATAGAAGGACTGGGCAAGGTTGACGCCCTTGGAGGCGTTCGGTTCCTCGATAAACG
>CAMHCD010000164.1 GCA_946183545.1 uncultured Clostridia bacterium | reverse complement strand
GCCGACGTCAGCCATTACCGCGATCTTCATTTTGGTGTTGTTTTCGCCGACGATCTTGCGGATATCGTCGTCGTTACAGAACTTCCACTTTCCGAAATCCTCTTCCTCGAAGATCTCCTTTGAAGCCTTATAGCCGAACTCCATGTAGTCTACGCCCGCCTTGAGATTCGCCTTGTAAAGATCCGCAACGAACTGATCGTCAAAGCGGAAGTCGTTGCAAAGTCCGCCGTCGCGGATAGTCGCGTCTACCACGCGTATATCCTGTCTGACGGACAGAAGATTACCCTTTTGTGCCATTATTTATTCCTCCATATACCCTATATTTCGTCAAAAACGACCTTGCCGCCGCACACGGTCAGCTTGACCTTGCCTGTCAGCGTCATGCCCTTAAAGGGGGTGTTTTTGCTTTTTCCGTGAAGCTTGTCAACATCCACCGTCCACTGCTCGTCGGGGTCAAGCAGAACAATGTCCGCAGGTGCTCCGACTTTCAGGGTACCTGCCGGGATCCCGAGGATGTTTGCCGGGCTCACACTCATTTTATATATCAGCTGCTCCGGTGTGAGCAGTCCGGTTTTTACCAAGTAGGTGTTGGCGACCGCAAACGAGGTTTCCATACCGATGGAGCCGTTTGGAGCGGCAACAAAATCCGCCTTGTCCTGCGGAGTATGCGGCGCGTGGTCGGTGGCGATAGCGTCAAGTGTGCCGTCGAGCAATCCGTCGATTATGGCTTTTACGTCCTGAGCTGTGCGCAGAGGTGGATTCATTCGGTAATCCGCGTCGCGCTTGAGCAGCTCCTGCTCGGTGAGCGAGAAGTAATGCGGAGCGGTTTCGGCTGTCACCTTTACGCCGCGCTTTTTTGCGTCGCGCACCAAAGCAACGCTTGTTTTGGTGCTGACGTGACAAATATGGATAGGTACGTTTTCCGCTGCGGCAAGAGCGATCTCACGCGCGGTACCGCAGTCCTCGGCGGATGCGGGAATACCCGCAACGCCTAACGCACGGCTGACTTCGCCCTCGTTGATTTTGCCTCCGTGAGCCAAAAACAGATCCTCACAGTGCGCAACCACCGTCATGCCAAGCTGCGGAGCACGCTTCATCGCGTCGCTGAGCATACGCGTGTTCTCTACAGGTCTGCCGTCGTCGGACAAGCCGATCGCGCCTGCCTGACGCAGCGTGTCCAGGTCGGTGGGCTCGGCGCTTTTTAAACCCTTGGTTATGCTTGCGGCAACATATACATGCGCCTTGGCGTTTTTAGCCTTATCAAGAATATAGCGCACTGTGTCGGGGCTGTCGGTAGTGGGAATGGTGTTGGGCATGGCGAGCAGCGAGGTAACGCCGCCTGCCGCCGCTGCATTGCAGCCCGTGATGATATCCTCTTTTTCGGTTTGACCCGGATCGCGCAGATGCACGTGCATGTCTACAAAACCGGGCACGGCGCGCAATCCGTGCGCGTCAATTATCCTGTCAACTGACTCGTTCTCCCGCAAAAGAGGAGCCTTGCCGATTTTTGCGATTTTTCCGTCGCGAACTAAGATGTCGCCTGATTCTTTTAAATCGTCAGCAGGCGAAAGTATCGCCGCGTTTTTTATCAATAAACTTGTCATAATCAGCCTCTGTTGCCGGGGCGTCGTCCGCCCTGTCTTTTGACCTGCACCAAACCGCCGTTAGCCGGCTGCGCTTTTTGACGTTCGGCGCGTTGAGCCGCGCGCCGGCGACGTTCTTCCTCTGCCTTTCGGCGCTGTTTTTTTGCGCTGCCGCGTTTGATCTCGCGGCGCACATTGGTTATAAAGTAGCCGCAGTGCTTGCCGAAGCTTTTAAATCCGGTAACGACCCGCTTGAAGAAGCCCGGCTTTGGAGGCTCGCGGCGTTCGGGCTCTTTTTCTACCTCGGTCGCCTTTTTCTCGACCTCGTCGATAACATCGAACTCCTCGGCGTCCTCGATCTCCTCGCGGCTTATAACGCCCATGACCTTTTGCGGCGCTTCGTCAAAGAAGTCGCTGCTGCTGATAAACTTGTTATGCTTTGCTTCCTCGCGTACCAGCACTTCGTCGTTGTTGAATTCGTCGAGCTCTTCCTGCTCGTTTTGCTGCAACTGCTCCTCTTCCGGAAGCTCCCCGGACGGCTGTTCCGGTTCTGCCGTTTCCTCCGGCTGTTCTTCCGGCTGAGGTTCCGGCGCTTCCTCCTGCTGAGGTTCGGGTTCTTCAACCGGAGTCTCTTCCGGAGTCTCTTCGGGCTGTTCAAGCTCCGCCTGAGCTTTGCTTCGCGCGTTTTGCAGGAATTTAGAGAAGTCGAACACCTCACGCACACTCTTGAGCGGTTTTTCCGCCTCGATCTCGGCAAGATCCTGCTCAAGACTGATCTCTTCATCAGCTTCGGCTTCATCCTCGTTGCCTTCGGTATAGTCAGCGCTCTGCTGCTCGTCAGGCTCGTCGGAAAAATCGTCGTTGATGTTTTCTATTTCGTCTGTGTCGTCCTCGTCGTCGAAGAACTCGGAAATCAAAAGGCTGTTTTCAACACTTGCCCTATCCTTGGATCCGTCGTCAAGGTCAGCCTCTGTCATGGGAAGTGTTTCAATAAAATTTTCGTCGTCCTCCGTATCGCCCAACAGTCTGGCGATCTCCTCGTCGGTGTAGGATTTTACGGGACGAGACGAATCAAAGTCGTCATCATCATAGCTTTCACGGCTGCGGGTCTGCTGCATCGAACGCGCCTTCTTGATGTCAAAGCTCTGCGTTTTTGCGCTGATCCTCTTGTCGGGAACAGACATATCGTCCTCGTCCTCATAGAAGTCGGTCACGACCGGAGCCGCTTCCTCGGTTTCACGCGCAGGCTCTTCCGTATGACTGCTTCTGCCGGTATTATACTTGCCGGCAAGCTCCTGTATGATTTTATCGTTCTTTGCCTTTTTTCTGCGGCCGGAAGCGCGCTTGGCAAGGATTATAACGATTATCAGGATAATAATGACCAAAACGGCAGCGCCGATAATGATGTACAGCATAAAGTTTTTGGGAAGTCCCGCGTTACCGAATTTAACGGAGGACACTACGCTTTTGAGCACGTCATAATCACTTGCGATAACATCGCCGTCGTTGCGCTGTATGGTAATGCTTACATTTTTTCCGTTTACGACCGTGCACGCCTGATACTGCTTATTGACCGATTCACCTACGGTCGCGCGGAACTCGAAGTCTATCCAAACCAGATCCTGCGCACCCTCGTCCACTGTGCTCGCGCTGTATGTGGTACCGTCGGAGTTTTGCTGATATCCTACCACGATGTTGCTGAGCTCGGACTCGGTCAGACGATTGTAGTTGTCAATTCTGCGGGTGTCGTCGTTCTCGAACATAGACACGGAAAGCGTGATGCTCTGCTGGCTGTCGGTCGCCAACAGATAGATCCCGCTGTCAGCCATTTTCTTCATCACGTCGTCATAGCTGTTGTTCGGCAACGCAAAATAGCCGTCGGAGCTGTCGGTGGAACGAGTCACCGCCATCAGCTCGCTGCCAATGGTGAGCTGCATGTCATCGATTTCCTTGATGGTATAAACCGTACCCTGCGCAAAAGCCACCGCGCAGGACGCGACGCACAACAAAACACACAATGCCAGCGCCGTCAGTTTATGTACCGGTTTGCATTTCATTTCCATTCCCCCAAATCAATTATGGATAAACCGTAATAATATTACACGATTGTCATTGCATACAAAATCTATTATACATGAAAACTACGGCAAAAACAAGATATTTTATTACAAAAATTTAACTAATTTCAGATTTTGTCGATTTGTACGGAATTGAGCCTCTCCAAAAACTGATTCTTAATTAATCTTTAGCCTTTATAC
>CAMHCD010000163.1 GCA_946183545.1 uncultured Clostridia bacterium | reverse complement strand
CTACGACACTTCGGGTATGAACCGAATGCTCTAGCCAGCTGAGCTATTCCGCCATTTATGCCGACAAAATCAGCATGTATTATTATAGTATAGCAAAGGGGATTTGTCAAGGGCTTTTGTCAAATATTTTTGCGCCGCTCACCATACGGAAAGCGGCGCGTTGTTTCTTGATCACAGTGCTGAGTAGCCATAGCTGTTGACCAGCGCTTCGATTTTTTCGCCGCGCTGACAATTGGGGCAAAGGTGGGGCTTGTAGCTTTGATAGTCGCCCAAGTCGTGAGGGTTGAATATGGAGTGAACAGGGTGACCGTCGCACTCATCCCTTGTTGCAAAGATCGCGGACACGCCTACCACAATACCGCCGTAGTAAGTGATAGCGTCAATTGCCGCCAGAGCGCTTTTGCCCGTGGTGACGGAAGCTGCGGTGATGAGCACGTGCTTGTTGGTGAGCATGGGGATCAGGTTGTCGCGGAAGATCATCTGACCGCCGCCGACGAATTCGGGCGACATAACATAAATAGTTTGGTGCGCGTTGATGTTGATAAAGTCGTTGCGCGTCAGCTCATTGGCAACGCACGCGCCGATGACCTCGGTGCCGTCCAGACACAAAATCGTGTCAATGATCGTATTTGCGCGGTAATCCGCCACCAGCTGCTTGGCAACTGCGCTCGCCTCGCTGAGACGCGTCTTTTGTGTGGTAACGTCGATATAGTAATTGGTGTGGCTGTGCATGGTGGCAAAATGTCCCTTTGCCACGCGCAGGAACACATCCTTGTTCTTCGTTCTGATTTTATACATTTCAGCCATGCCGATACCTCCTGTATTTATTATTGGTATTTATCATTTTACATCATTTTACGCAAAAATGCAAGCGCTTTTTGTTGAAATTAATAGAAAGATTCATTTGCTTTACAAAAATGATTGTGATACAATGATAAAAGTATATGAGGAAGGATTTGTTTACTTTGCTGTTTCTCGTTATTAACTGCCTATTGGTTACCTTGGGCGTTTGCAGCGTGGGGCTTGGCTTTGCGTGCGGCAATATGCTGACGCTGCTGTTGCTGATCCCTTTTTTGTGGATCCAAATCATGCCAAACCCCGGTAACCGGAGGATCGCCAACGGACGTTTGCGCGTCTGTGCCGACGGGTCGGAGCTTTTGATCATATTTTTGTTCGCGTCCTGTTTAAGCGGCGGCGCTTATTTGTTTTGGCTGCTGCGTTACGGTTACAGCCTGCCGTGGCTGATTGGAGGGATCGCGGCGTTTATATTGCTTGCAGGTACGTTTTGGAACGGTATAATACGCGTGTATGTTACCTCGGTGCAACTTGGAGTAAAGCAGAGGATAGTCGGCGTGCTGTGCGGCTTGATCCCGGTAGTCCACCTGTTTGCACTGATCGCCATTATCCGCATAACGCGGCGTGAGGTCAGGGAGGAATCCGCTAAAACCACGTTGGATCAAAGCCGAGCCAAAGATAAAATATGCGCGACCCAATATCCGCTTTTGCTTGTTCACGGAGTATTTTTCCGCGACTTTCGCTATCTGAATTACTGGGGCAGAATACCGAAGGAGCTGGAGAAAAACGGCGCGGTCATTTACTACGGCAATCACCAGTCCGCTCTGTCGGTGGAGGACAGCGGCAGGGAGCTTGCCGCACGCATACGAGAAATCACGGAGCAGACGGGCTGCGGCAAGGTCAATATCATTGCCCACTCCAAGGGCGGGCTGGACTGCCGCAGTGCGATCACGCATTTCGGCGCCGCACCGTATGTAGCGTCACTCACCACCGTCAACACACCGCACCGTGGCTGCCTGTTTGCTGACTATCTGCTGCATATCGCGCCCGAGGGTCTAAAACACACCCTTGCCTCCGGCTATAACGCGGCGCTGAAACGGCTGGGCGACCAAACTCCCGACTTTATTGCCGCCGTCACCGACCTGACCAACGAGAGCTGCCTGCGGTTTAACGACAACACTCCGGACGCGCCGACGGTGTATTATCAAAGCATAGGCTCTAAGTTGAATCACGCAACTAACGGTAAGTTTCCGCTGAATTTTTCGTATCCGATCGTCAAGCACTTTGACGGAGAAAACGACGGGTTGGTGTCTGAAGCGTCGTTTCCGTGGGGTAGCTGCCACCAATACCTGACCGTGCGCGGAAAACGCGGGATCTCCCACGGAGATATGATCGACCTCAATCGCGAAAACATCCCCGGCTTTGACGTGCGCGAGTTTTACGTACAGTTGGTTGCCGACTTAAAAAAGCAAGGCTTCTAAACGTTATACAAATGCCGCCGCAGAGCTCAGTCTGCGGCGGCATAATTTATATAATGGTCACCAGGGAATTAAAGATATTGATAAGAGTTCCGCTGCTCGTGCTGCCGGTGGCGACAAACAAGGTGATGTCTTTGCTTTCGTTGAGATAATCTGCGGCGGTGTAGGTGCCGATCTCGCCGAAATGTCCAACGCCACCGCTAAACTCTACATATAAACCGTAGCCGTAATGACTGGTGGAATCGGTATAATCGGTCGTCATGGCTTTATAGCTTTCCTTAGAGATCAGCTTGCCGCTGCTCAGCGCGTTGAGCCAGATGGTTATGTCCTCGCCTGTGGACACGATGTCTCCGGCGCCCTTTGCCATGCCGGGCTCAATGCCGGGGCTGAGGTTCTCCGCCTTATGAGTCACACCGTTTGCCCATTTGGGAGAATCCTTGAGCTCGTGGATGGTGCCGCTGTGCTTCATGCCGAGCGGCGTAAAGATGTTGTCGTGCAGGAAATCAATGTAGCTCTTGCCCGATACCTGCTCCACGATCAAACCAAGCAGCATGAAATTACTGTTGGAATACGCAAAGGATGTATCCGGCTCAAAATCGAGCTCCTGCGCAAACACCCAATTTTTAAACGCGGCGATATTTTCCTCTTCCGTTTTGTCCATGCCGGCTTCGTATTGCAGCTGTTCCTTTTTGTCAATGATCTCGGGAATACCGGAGCGCATAGAAAGCATGTGGTGCAGCGTGACTTTTTCGCCGTAGGAACATTCGGGGAAGTATTTGCCGAGCGTATCCTTTACGCTGAGCTTGCCCTGCTCCTGCAATAGCAGGATAGAGGCGGCGCAGAACTGCTTGGAAACCGAGCCGACCGGCATGGGCGTGTCGATGGTGATATCTTTGCCGTTGTCCAGTGTGCCGTTTGCGTAGGTCGCATACGCCTTGCCTCCCTTGGCGGCGTACACCGTGCCTTCAAAGCCAAACTCCTCAAGTTTTTCGTTCAGCATTTGCTGTTCTGCGGAATCCCCCGTAGCTTCCATTGACGGAGCGGTAGTTGCGGGAGCGGTCGTGTCCGCTGTGCTGCTGTTTTGGGCGGAACAGGCTGCCGACGTAAGGATGATTAATGCGGATAAGATCAATGCAACTGTCTTTTTCACAAAATACCTCCAAAGTATTGTCAAAAGGAACGGTGCGCCGACCGTTCCTTTAGTTGGTTTATAATATAGAATTGATAAGTCCGCCCTTTTGGATGATGTTCTGGATGAACTCCGGGAACGGCTGCGCCTGATATGTCTTGCCGGTGGTCTCGTTGGTGATAACGCCGGTGTTGTAGTCAACGCTCACCACGTCGCCGTCCTTGATGTCCTTGGCGGCTTCGTCACATTCGAGGATGGGCAAGCCGATGTTGATGGCGTTGCGGTAGAAAATACGCGCGAAGGTTGAAGCGATAACGCAGGAAATACCGCTTGCCTTGATTGCGATAGGCGCGTGCTCACGTGAGGAGCCGCAGCCGAAGTTCTTTTCGGCAACCATGATATCGCCCTGTTGCACCTTGTTGACAAACTCCTTGTCGATGTCCTCCAT
>CAMHCD010000162.1 GCA_946183545.1 uncultured Clostridia bacterium | reverse complement strand
GTTTTTAAAAAAAGTTAAAAAATTTTTTCACGGGATGAGCCTAAGGCGGAATTCCGTAAATTCTATTGTACTTTGTAAAAAAATGTGTTATTATTATACTGGATTATTATAAGGAGAGGTGTCGGAATGGAAAAGAAACGAGTCAGCGTCCAGATAGAAGGCCGCAATTATGCTGTGATCACCTCCGACAGCGAGGAGTATGTGCGCGAGGTGGCGCAGGATGTTATAGACAGCATCCGACGCGCATCGCAAAGCGGCAGGAATATGGACACCCGCGACTGTGCAGTGCTGGCGGCAATGGATTATTGCGACGACCGCAACAAGGCTGTCAAGCGTAATCAGGACGTTATCGACAAGGCGGATCAAATCATCCGTCAGTCGGGCGAGCTTAACAAGCAGTGCAAGGAGTACAAGGAGATGCTCGCTAACGCGATCAACGAAAACACCGCGTTGACCCGCCGCATAAAGACGCTGGAGGATCAGCTGCGCTCATTGTTAAAGGAAAACGAAAAGCTGAAAAAGCATACCGATTCAAAGCATATCGACAACGAAAAGAAGTTTGAAAAAGCCGTCAAGGATAAAAAAACGGAAAAGCTGATGGGCTACGTTCCCATGCGCCAGTATTCTCTGTTTGAGGAAAAGGACGGCGATCCGCAAAATAATGGAAAAAATTGAGATTTTAGCGCCCGCAGGCGGCTTTGACAGTGTTATTGCCGCTGTAAGGGCAGGAGCCGACGCGGTTTATGCGGGCGAAAAGCTGTTTTCCGCCCGTGCGTCGGCGCAGAATTTTGACGAGGACGAGCTTACCCGGGCGGTCGCCTATTGCCACATCCACGGTGTTAAGGTGTACGTCACTTTAAATACTATAGTGTTTGATGACGAATGGAGCAGGCTTAAGGAAGCCGTCTGCATTGCCGCACGCGCGGACGCAGACGCGCTGATCGTTCAGAATATGGGCGTGGCGCGGCTTGCGCGCCAAATAGCGCCCGAGCTGCCCCTGCATGCGTCTACCCAGATGAGCGTCCACACCGCGTCCGGTGTGCGCGCGCTGTATGAACTCGGCTTCCGCCGTGTGGTTTTGGCTCGCGAAATGAGCCGTGAGGAAATAGTAAAAGCGGCTGAGATCCCCGTAGAGCTCGAGGTTTTTGTCCACGGCGCGCTCTGCATGTGCGTGTCCGGACAGTGCTATTTCAGCGCTATGCTCGGTTCCCGAAGCGGCAACCGCGGAGCCTGCGCCCAGACCTGCCGGCTTCCGTTTTATGTGAATAACAAGGGCGGTCACGCGCTCAGTCTAAAGGACAACAGCCTGATACCTGTTTTGCGCGATATGCAGCAGATAGGCGTTGCCTCCGCCAAGATCGAAGGCAGGATGAAGCGCCCCGAATATGTGGCTGCCGCGGTCACCGCATGCCGTGAAATGCGCGACAACGGCAGTATCAGTGAACAAACCGCCGCATGGCTCAACGGTGTGTTTTCGCGCACCGGATTCACCGACGGGTATTATAAAAACAATTTGGGAAAAGGGATGTTCGGCACGCGCCGCAAGGATGACGTGCTCGCTGCCGACCCTAAGCTGCTTGGCGCTATCCGTCAAAGCTATAAGGATGAGGTTCAGAATATCCCCGTCAGCGGTAAGCTGACGCTCAGGCTTGGTATGCCTCCCGTGCTTGAAGTCAGCGACGGTGAGCATATGGCGAGGGCATCCGCCGATTTGATTTGTGAGACAGCGCAAAAAACAGCGCTGACGGAGGAAAAATGCCGCGCTCAGCTAAACAAGACAGGCGGCACCGCTTACTATTGGAGCGATCTTGAAATCGGGCTTGATGATAATATAAGCCTGCCGATTTCAGCGCTGAACAATCTGCGCCGAAGCGCGCTGGAGCAGCTTGACTCGGCTCGTGCCGTGGTACACAACTACGATATACGCGACGTTGCTATCGACCCCGTTACCCCGTACAAACCGGATGATCAGACTGTACGCGCCCGTGTGACGGGAACAAAGCTGTCCGCCGCCTTTCGTGACTGCGAATTGGTGTTCGTGCCGTTGTTTGCGGACACAAGGGAGATCGAGCGGCTGCTCGGCGAAGGTTTTAATATCGGCGTAGAGATACCGCGCGGCATGTTCGGACGCGAGGCGCAGATCGAATTACAGCTTACGCGCGTTAAGGAGCTCGGCGTAAGTCATGCGCTGTGTCACAACATCGGCGCGCTGTATCAGGCAAAGCAGCTTGGGTTTACGCTCCACGGCGGCTTTGGACTGAATTTGGTCAACACCTACGACCTGCTTTGGGCGGAGGAATATGGCTTGCAGGACGCGGAGCTGAGTTTTGAGCTTACCTTTGCGCGTATTGACCGCTTGGGCGGCAATATCGGCAGAGGCATTATAAGCTACGGCTACCTTCCGCTTATGCTGTGCCGCAACTGCCCTGCCATAAGCGAGGGGATAAGCTGCAAATCCTGCAAAAATAAGAGCGTTTTGACGGATAGAAAAGGCAAACGCTTTTTGCTGCGATGCGACGGCAACTGCACGGAAATTCTCAATTGCGTGCCTTTGTATATAGATAAAAGGGAACTTTCCACAATTTCCACATCGTTCCATACTTTGCGGTTCAGTGTGGAAAACTATGTGGAAACCGTTGAAAACTGCATTGATTTTATCCCAAATCAGATGTTGAAAGACAAAATCACCCGTGGATTATATCTGCGAGGCGTAGAATAATAAGAAATAAATCTTCCACATGCCGATTTTTCGACAGTGAATGTTCAATTTTCCAAGACGGAATTTTAGCTTTGGGCCATTTTTCCGTCAGATAATTATAACAGGGAAATATAAAAACGCGATTTTTATTATCCTGCAAAAATCTTGAAATATGAAGGATGAACCTACATGGAACTGAAAATAAAAAAGCTGGATCCAAACGCCCGTATACCCCAAGTCGCCACAAGCGGCTCGGCAGGGATGGATCTGTATGCCTGCATTGAGCAAAGCATAACGCTTGCTCCGGGTCAGCTTCGGCTGATACCGACCGGCATTGCGATAGAGCTGCCCGATAACGGCTGCGCGGCGTTTTTGTATGCGCGCAGCGGACTGGGCGTTAAGCACGGCATTTGCCTGTCAAACGGCGTGGGAGTTATTGACAGCGACTACCGCGGCGAGATATGCGTCGGTCTGTGCAACGTGTCCGATAAGCCTTATGTTATCGAGCCATTTGAGCGCGTGGCGCAAATGGTTATTGCGCCTGTGTTCGTTCCCACGGTCAAAGAGGTCGCCGAGCTGGGCGAAACCGATCGGGGCGCAGGCGGCTTCGGCTCGACCGGAAGAAGCTGAGCCGACACGTTTCAGCACATAAATACAGACAAATGTAGTATGATAATTAAGAGTTACGGTGTTTTATTATGCCGCGCTGTCTGCCCGACATTTACTCTAAACTCTTAACTCTAAACTCTATAATATAGAAGGGGAGCGATACCGTGTTTTCTTTTTCAAAAGATATAGGCATTGACCTTGGCACTGCAAATACACTGGTGTGCTTAAAGGGCAAGGGCATAATCCTGCGCGAGCCGTCGGTCGTGGCGGTAGACATACGCACCGACACAGTTTTGGCTGTAGGCTCACAGGCAAAGGATATGATCGGCAGAACGCCCGGCTCGATAGTTGCGGTCCGTCCGCTCAAGGACGGTGTTATTGCCGACTTTAAAATAACCGCAAAAATGCTACAGCATTTTATCCGCAAGGCGGTAAAGCCCGGAGTTTTCAGCAAGCCGCGCGTTATCATCTGTATGCCCACAGGCGTTACCGAGGTAGAGCGCAAGGCGGTTGAGGACGCGGCGTATCAGGCAGGCGCAAAGCCTC
>CAMHCD010000161.1 GCA_946183545.1 uncultured Clostridia bacterium | reverse complement strand
TTTTCCGGAAATCAGGCGCATATTATCGGCAATGAGTGTATTCTTTGCGGTCACTGCTTTGTGGTGTGTCCGCAAAACGCCAAGCAAATCGTAGATGAAACCGAAAAGGTTCGCGTTTTGCTGCAAAGCGGAGATCCCGTTATCGTCAGCCTTGCGCCGTCCTTTATCGCAAATTATGCCGGCGCGGGCATTGGATCGATGCGTAACGCTCTGAAAAAGCTCGGCTTTTACGACGTTGAAGAAACCGCTCTGGGCGCAACAATGGTCAAGCGTGAATATGACAGGATCTTGCAGGATGAGAACAGAGATATCGTAATATCCTCCTGCTGCCATTCCGTCAATCTGCTGATCCAAAAATATTTTCCAAACTGCTTGCCTTATCTTGCAGATGTGATGTCGCCGATGCAGGCGCATTGCAAGGACATCAAAAAGCGTATCCCCAATGCAAAAACCGTGTTTATAGGTCCCTGCGTTGCCAAAAAAGACGAAGCAGAGCATTATGAAGGCATTGTTGACGCCACTCTGACCTTTGAGGAACTGTCCGCGTGGCTGCAAGAAGAGAGCATTACTCCCGAACAGGAAATCGACAACACAGACAAAAGCCTTGCGCGGTTTTTCCCGACAACCGGAGGTATTCTGAAAACCATGTCGCAACAGGCGCGGGATTATACTTACTTTGCGATCGACGGAATAGAAAACTGCATTGCCGCCCTAAAAGATATTGAGGACGGCAAGGTTCACAAGTGTTTTATTGAAATGAGTGCCTGCGCCGGAAGCTGCGTCGGCGGACCTGTTATGGAAAAGCACCGCCTGAATCCTGTCAGTGATTACGCGGCTGTTGCCAAATACGCAGGCAAGAGTGATTTTGAGGTCGAGCAGCCGGAGGCGGTTGAGATGAAGAAGATTTTTGAGTTCATCGCTCAGCGTTCGGCAAAGCCTTCTGATTTTGAGATCGATCGGATCTTGCGTCAAATGGGCAAATTCAAGCCCTCGCAGGAGCTCAACTGCGGTTCCTGCGGCTACGATACCTGCCGCGAAAAGGCAGTTGCCATTTATCAGGGCAAGGCAGAGATCTCTATGTGCCTGCCGTATTTGAAGGACAAGGCCGAAAGCTTTTCGGATACGATCGTTAAAAACACGCCCAACGGTTTGATCGTTGTGAACGATTTGCTGGAGGTGCAGCAAATCAATTCTGCCGCGCTGAAAATATTGAACCTGCGCGCCGCGTCGGACGTAATGGGCTCTCAACTTGTGCGTATCCTCGATCCGCTGCCTTTTATGAACGTGCAGTCTAATCATCGGGGCATTTACAATGAACGTACATTTTTAGCCGAGTACGACCGCTATGTGGAAATGACGATCGTTCCCGACAAAGAGAGCAATATGCTGATCTGCATTATGACGGACGTCACCGAGGAAGAAGCCGCACGCCGCCGCAAAGAGGATATCAGCCGTCAGACGGTCGAGGTTGCCGACAAGGTGGTTGATAAGCAAATGCGTATCGTGCAGGAGATCGCTTCACTTTTGGGCGAAACTGCCGCCGAAACAAAAATTGCGCTGTCAAAGCTGAAGGAGTCGATCAAGGATGAATGATTTATGTGCGGAAATCGGCTGCAAAAGCATCAACCACGACGGCGAACAGCTTTGCGGAGACCATATTGATATAGTAGAGCAGAGCAATGACTCCACCGTTATCGTGCTGGCGGACGGTATGGGCAGCGGCGTAAAGGCGAGTATTCTCTCAACGCTCACCTCCAAAATCATTTCAACCATGATGGCGGAAGGCTTGCCCTTGGAGGAATGTGTGTCTACCATTGCCGCAACGCTACCTGTCTGTTCGGTGCGCGGCGTTGCTTACTCCACCTTTACCATTATGCACATCATCAACTCCCACACCATTGAGCTGATCCAGTATGACAACCCTCATATAATTTATATCCGCGACGGTGCTCTTTACGATTACGCCAAAACCGAGGTCAATATCGGCGGAAAAAAGATTTATAAATCTGTTATACGCTTAAAGGAGGATGACATCATCATCGCCATGAGTGACGGCTGTCCTCACGCCGGGATCGGTATCGCATATAACTTCGGCTGGAAATGGGAGGATATCGCAGAATATATGCTGAGCTTGTCGGACGGCGGTTTTACTGCCAAGACGCTTTCTACGCAGCTGATCGACGAGGTCAACCGGCTCTACGGAGGCAAACCCGGCGACGACGCGACCGCCTGCGTTATCAAGATCCGCAAGCGCGTGCCGATGAACATTCTATTCGGTCCTCCTTCCGACAGAGATGACTGCGACCGAATGATGAGTTTGTTTTTCTCAAAGGGGGGCAAGCATATCATCTGCGGCGGAACAACTTCTTCTATTGCCGCAAAGTGGCTGCGAAAGCCGCTAAGACCTAAGCTCAACTTTGAACGCAGCGACGTTCCGCCAATCGCGGAGCTGGAAGGAGTAGATCTGGTGACAGAGGGCGTCATCACCGTCAACAAGGTGGTGGAATATGCCAACGATTATATAAAAAACAACGATTCCTATGAGGAATGGGGCTACAGTAATGACGGAGCTTCGCTTATCAGCCGTCTGTTGTTTGAAGAAGCGACGGATATCAATTTCTATGTAGGCAAGGCTGTAAATCCGGCACATCAAAATCCCGATTTGCCGATCAATTTCAACATCAAGATGAATTTGGTGCAGGAGCTTTCAAAGGCACTCAAGCTGATGGGCAAACGCATCAAGGTCAGTTATTTTTAGGTGAATGTAAATGAATAAGCTAAGAAAATTTGATACCAAGGTGCAGTATCTAAAATACAAGGTGCTGCGCGAGGTGGCGCGTCAGGCATGGAATGATACGCTGTTGGAGAACGTACTGGATATTCCTAAAATCATTGTTCCCGGCAAAACTCCAACCATGCGCTGCTGTGTATATAAAGAAAGGGCGATCCTTGCCGAGCGCGTCAAAATCGCCATGGGCGGCAACTCTGACCGTCAAAATGTGATCGAGGTGATCGACATAGCCTGCGACGAATGTCCCGCCGCCGGTTATGAGGTCACTGATTCCTGCCGCGGATGCTTGGCGCACCGCTGCGAGGATGTGTGCAAGCGCGGAGCGATTTACTTTGACCACAACCACGTGGCGCATATCGACAAAAGCAAATGCGTTGAATGCGGTCAGTGCGCCAAGGTGTGCCCGTATTCTGCGATCGCCAACCGCAAGCGTCCCTGTCAAAACGCCTGCAAGATCAAGGCTATCAGCATTAATGACGACAAGGCGGCTCAGATCGACGATTCAAAGTGCGTTTCATGCGGCGCATGTGTTTATCAGTGTCCGTTCGGTGCTATCAGCGACAAATCCTTTATTTTGAATGTGATCGATTTGCTGAAGAAATGCGAGAAGGGAAAGAATTATAAGCTCTATGCTGTGGTTGCGCCGTCTATTTCCAGCCAGTTTACTTATGCAAAGCTCGGTCAGGTCATCACCGGTCTGAAAGAGCTTGGCTTCCACACAGTTGTAGAAGCCGCTCTGGGTGCAGATATGGTTGCTCAGGCGGAATCAAAGGAGCTTGCGGAAACGGGCTTTTTAACCAGCTCCTGCTGTCCTGCCTTTGTTGAATATATCAACAAATCCTTTCCGCAGCTAAAGCCGAATGTCTCTCACAATCTTTCACCTATGGCGACGATCGCCAAGTATATCAAAGATACGACGCCGAATTCAAAAATCGTTTTCATCGGACCGTGTACGGCTAAAAAGATGGAGGCTCAGCTTGATACTGTCAAGCCCTATGTCGATTCCGTGCTGACATTCGAGGAATTACAGGCACTGTTTGACAGCCGAGATATCGACCTCACCACTCTGGAGGAAGGCGTGCTTGACAACGCTTCCTACTTTGGCAGAATATTCGCCCGCTGCGGCGGACTTGCCGACGCGGT
>CAMHCD010000160.1 GCA_946183545.1 uncultured Clostridia bacterium | reverse complement strand
TTGGTGCGCCCGACAGGAATTGAACCTGCACCCTCTCGGACTGGAACCTAAATCCAGCGCGTCTGCCAGTTCCGCCACGGGCGCATAAATGGTGGGATTAAGGGGAGTCGAACCCCTTGGAGTGTTCTCTATGTCATCGTCCGATTTGGTTTCAAAGCTTTGCACTGTTACGAATCCCACATACTCCCGTAATATCCACCAGTGACGTTGTCACAATAAAATCAAAAATTTCCATTAGCATCATTCCTGACATAGTAAATTTTAATGAAAGGTTTTCAGTAACTTCAAAGTTCGCTTCTATTGAAAAGCAAGAAAGAGCAAGAAGCATCAGACTCAATAGGGACAAGTATTCTGTTGTATTATAAAAACAATTATTTACACCGAGATATCGTTACCTAAATCTGGCGTGTCTGCCAGTTCCACCACAGGCGCGTTTGTTAAACTGAAAGTTGAAAATGAAAAACTCCTCTTATTTTGTTTTGGTTAAAGAATGTTTAATAATGATTGCAACAACAGAAAGAGTTATAACATATATGCTACCGATAATTGCCGCCACTTTGCCTACTGCGTATGTTTCACCGCCAGCAATATGGATAGCATACAGATGCGCTTGGAGCAGATTGCTTACAATAGTGGAAACAAGCAAATGCACTGATAATACAATAATCTGCCATAGTTTTTCAGATACATAGTAATTAGCAATAACAAGCGCAGGCTGTACAGCAAGGAACAACGGATACACAACAGGCCCACCGCCTCTATAAAGCAAAACTCCAAGTAATACTAAAGCATAATTTACGATGTTCATTAAAACAAATAACACAAACCTAAACTGTTTATTCATTTAGAACCCCCATAAATCACACCGAGGTATCGTCACCTAAATCTTGTGCGTCTGCCAATTCCGCCATACCCGCGAATCTATAAAATCAGGTCGAAAAACCCGATATTATCATTTATTCAATTTATTCACCGAGGTCGCTTTACCATACTTTGTCTTGCAAAACTTCATTCCAGCCGTATGTTATCTTACTTGTATACAAGCGGATTATGCATTTTTGCGTACGCGACCGTTTTCGACTCCACAGACAACACTCAAAAATATACGAATACGATTGCGTTCCCTTGTACATATATAAAAACTCAATTTCGGTATGACCGGAATCAACCATAGCAATTAATTGATCGATTGATAATTCTCTGCAAATGGTTTTTCGTCTCTTTTTCTGAAAAATATAAATTTCAATGCTCTTGATACAATTATCTTCAATCAACGAAACCGACATCACCGATCGACCGGACTTATGCAATTTGTTATCGTCAAAGCTATTGTCATTGAGAATCCAAAAACCATCGTCAAAAGAAAATATCAGCGTCTGACTATCAAAAGAGATACACGTTGCTTTGCAATCGTGAATATCAATATCTTTATCAGAGCAGGAACTATAGTTAAAATCTTTCATTATCCCCTCACCGAGGTATCGTTACCTAAATCTGGCGTGTCTGCCAGTTCCACCACAGGCGCTTGTTAAATTGAAAGTTGAGAATGGAAAATGGAATATTATTCTTTGCTTGACTTTAAAACTGTGGTCAAGATTCTCACTAATTCAACACAATAATATGTCTTATAATTTATTATACAGTAAACACGCACGCTTGTCAATGTCCGATTGCTTTGAGCCGTGCGGTGAGGAATTGGGCGGCGAGTCCCGTAAACGCTCCGGCAAGGCAGCCCGAAACAAGCAAAAACGGATAGTATGCTATGACCTGTACTGTTTGCAGCACTAAAACGGCGGCTGCCATCTGCCCCGTGTTGTGGAGCACTGCGCCGAAAACTGAGCTGAGCCAAAGGTGTTTTTCGTTGATGACGCGGCGCAGCAACAGCATACCGAGCAGGCAAAGGAAGCTGCCTGCCGCGCTGTAGATCAGCGCCATCATATTTCCGCTGAACACGGACGCAAGCATCACTCTTACCGCCACGAGCAGCGCGACCTCATACGGCTTATAATGATAAACAGCATAGACGGTGACGATATTTGCGAGTCCGAGCTTGACGCCCGGGATGGGAAACGGGTTGGGGATTTGCAGCTCAACAATAAAGATGACGAGCGACACCGCGCACAGTACGGCGAGCTCGGCAAGGCGCTTGGCTTTCATCACTGCGCCACCGCGTCAGCGCCGCCGTCGCTCTCGGCGTAGGCGATCTCCAAACGGTGCGGCAGGCAGACTATCGGCAGAGCCGACGAGCTCAGCCACCCCATTTTAACACAGGTGTGGTCGGGACAGTCGGCTTCCTTAACGCGGATCTTGCCGTCCGATATCTCAATTGTATTGCTTCCGCCGTGACCGCGCATGGTAAAAACCTCATCCTGCGCGGCGGCAAGGTCGACTGTGCGCACCACCTTGCCGTCCTGCTTGATCTGCACCAAGCTTTGGTGCGGCATGTTGAGCACCAAAGCGCTCCCTGCAATGCCGGTAAGCAGGATCACAACGGCGATAATTATCATCACCTTGTATTTCATTTTATCACCGAATATTCTATATTAGAATTATAGTCGCTGTTTTTGCCGCAATCGGCAAATTGTGAGTTGGTATCCATTGAATCATTTAAACGAAAATGCTATAATGATCACACAGAGCTTCCGCGGCAGACGCGGAGCCGACTGATATTTTACAAAACCGGAGGGAGACATGAACAAGGTCATCTCACGGATCCCGGATGTGCGCAATGAGCTGTTCGGGTTTTCCATCATCAGCATTATGATATTTCACTTTTGTGAGGATACGGAGAAGGCTAACCCCTCCGCCGTGCTGTCGGCGCTTGTATGGGGTTACAACCTGCTGCTGGGCAGCGTTGGAGTGGAGATCTTCCTGTTCCTGTCCGGCATGGGGCTGTTCTATTCCCTCAGCCGCGACGCGCGTATCACGCGGTTTTACCGCAAGAGGCTTACGCGTATTTTGCCGACCTATCTGCTGTTTGGCGGCGCGGGCTGGCTTGCGCTGGATATACTTATACGCAACGCCGGCTGGGCGCGGTTTGGCTTGGATTTTTCGATGCTCTCCTTTTGGACGGACGGCGTGCGGCTGGTCTGGTACATCGCGCTGATCTTGGCGCTGTATCTGGTTTTTCCGCTCCTGTACCGCCTGATCAACACTTCCGACGCGTTTGCCTTAGTCCTGATCGCCGCTGTATTCGCAGGCTGTCTTACGCTGTACTTCTGCGCGCCGGCGGTATACGACAATATAGAGATCGCCCTGTGGCGTGTTGCGGTCTTCCTCGTAGGGATATGGTACGGAAAGCGTCGGAATCAAGGCAAGAGTTTTGTTAAGGAATGGCTTGTTTTTGCCGTTCTCGGCGCGGTGTTTATGCTGCTCAACCTGCTGACAAACCATTACCCGAGCCTGCTTGGGGGAGTGTTTTCGCTGCGGCTCGGCTTGCTGTTTTACCCGATGATAGTCATTTTTGTCGCGGCAGCTGTCCTGCTGCGGCTGAAAGATGGTAAGATCCGCCGTGTGCTGCGATTCTTCGGCGCTATGTCGCTGGAACTCTATCTCAGCCATGTAATGCTCCGCGCCGTAATGAACTCCCTCGGCTTGTCCACCGCGTTTTTGCCGTACTATCTCCTCTGCCTCACCGCGTCGATCCTGCTGTCACTTGCGGTGCACAGGCTGCTGTCAATGCGCCGAAGTAAATAACCTTTAATATGCCGCCATCAAGGGTGAAAGTCCCTTGTTGGCGTCTTTTTTTTCGAGCTCGTCGATATAGCGGATGGCTTTGCCGCAGCCCATTATGACGCAGTCGGAGGCGTATTTATGGACGCGAACGCGCAGCTTTGTAGCCTCGCTGACCATCTTGGCAAGTCCTGTGAGCTTTGACAGACCACCCGTGAGGATGATGCCGTCGTTGTATATATCTCCGGCGAGCTCGGGCGGCGTTTGCTCCAGCACGTCGCGGATAGCCGTGACTATCTCCTGCGCGATCTCCTCGATGGCAGGCTTTACGTCGGCATAGCTC
>CAMHCD010000159.1 GCA_946183545.1 uncultured Clostridia bacterium | reverse complement strand
GGAACGCGGTTTCAAGCTCGGGGCGAATGGTATCGCCGTCAACTAAAGAGCTTTGCAGATTCCAATAACGCTCAATAAAGCGGCGGCAACCGCGAATACTGGAGGGACTCCACGGAGCGGCCTTTTCAAAATCACCGATAAACATCTCGTACATGCGCATGGTATCAGCGCCGTACTCATCGACGATCTCATCGGGGTTTACAACGTTGCCGCGGGATTTACTCATTTTCTCGCCGTTCTCACCCAAAATCATACCGTGAGACGTACGCTTTGCATACGGCTCTTTGGTGGGAACAACGTCGATATCGTAAAGGAATTTATGCCAAAAACGGCTGTACAGCAGGTGAAGCGTAGTGTGCTCCATGCCGCCGTTGTACCAGTCGACGGGCGACCAGTATTTGAGAGCTTCTTTTGAAGCAAGCGCCTCGTTGTTGTGAGGATCCATATAACGCAGGAAATACCACGAGGAACCTGCCCACTGAGGCATTGTGTCGGTTTCACGGCAGGCTTTTCCGCCGCACTTCGGGCAAGTGGTACTGATCCAATCGGTCATATTCGCAAGCGGAGATTCTCCGGTGTCGGTGGGTTCATATGATTCTACCATCGGCAGCTTAAGCGGAAGCTCGCTTTCATCAATAGGTACATAGCCGCACTTATCGCAGTGAACGATCGGGATGGGCTCGCCCCAGTAACGTTGACGGGAGAACACCCAGTCGCGCAGCTTATAATTTACCTTTGCGTGACCTTTGCCCTCGGCGGTCAGCCAGTCGATGATCTTTTTCTTTGCTTCCTCAACGGTCAGACCGTCAAGCATTCCGGAATTTACCATTATACCGGTCGCGCAGTCGGTAAAGGCTTCCTCCTGAACGTTGCCGCCCTTGACTACCTCGATGATGGGAAGATCAAACTTTTTGGCAAATTCCCAGTCACGGGTATCGTGAGCAGGTACCGCCATAATCGCGCCGGTACCGTAGGAAACAAGTACATAGTCGGAGATGAAGATCGGGATCTCCGTATTGTTGACGGGATTGATAGCCTTAACGCCCTTCAAAAGAACGCCGGTTTTATCCTTGGCTACCTCGGTACGCTCGAAGTCAGATTTCCTTGCGGCAGCTTCCTGATAGGCGCGGATCTCGTCCATATTCTCGAGCTTGTCAGCCCACTTTTCGATCAGGGGATGCTCGGGAGAAATAACCATATAAGTAGCGCCGTAAAGTGTATCCGCACGGGTGGTATAAACTGTAAGAGTATCGCCTGTAGTAGCGGTAAAATCAACCTCTGCGCCGGTGCTTCTGCCGATCCAGTTCTTCTGCTGAGCCTTTACACGCTCGGGATAGTTAACCAGATCAAGGTCATTGATAAGGCGGTCTGCGTAAGCGGTGATCTTAAGCATCCACTGTGACTTGACCTTATGCACGACCTCACTGCCGCAGCGCTCGCATACGCCGTTTACTACCTCTTCGTTTGCCAGCACGCATTTGCAGGAGGTACACCAGTTGACGTTCATCTCTTTTTTGTACGCAAGACCGTGTTTGAACAGCTGAATAAAGATCCACTGAGTCCATTTATAATAATCGGGGTCTGTAGTATTGATCTCACGGCTCCAGTCAAAGGAAATACCGAGCGACTGGATCTGCTTCTTAAAACGCGCGATGTTGTTTTTGGTAACGATCTCGGGGTGGATATGGTTCTTTATCGCGTAGTTCTCGGTGGGCAGACCAAACGCATCCCAGCCAATGGGATACAGCACATTGTAGCCCTGTAATCTGCGCTTTCTTGCAACTGTATCAAGCGCGGTATACGGACGGGGATGACCGACGTGCAAGCCCTGTCCCGAAGGATAGGGGAACTCGATCAGCGCATAGAACTTTTCCTTTTCACTGCTTTCATCAGCGTGAAATACGCCCTTTTCCTCCCAAATCTGTTGCCATTTGGGTTCAACTTCCTTGTGGTTATATTTCAATTTGATCCCTCCAAATGATGATGTACTAATCAATTATACCCGTTAAGTCCACGGGCTTTCCGTCCGCCCACAGACGGTCAAGGTCATAGAATTCTCTTGCTTCTTCTGAAAACACATTTACGATAACATCAATGTAATCGAGCAAGATCCAGCTGTTGGAACGGTGTCCCTCAACATGACTGACAGAAATACCCGCTTTGTCAAGCTGATACTCCACCTCGTCGGCAAGCGCCTTGACATGAGTAGAGCTGTTGCCCGTAGCAATGACCATATAGTCGGCAAGTACGGAAATATCGCCGATCTCGATGATGTTGATATCCAAGCCTATTTTGCCGCTGATAGCTTTTGCCGCTAAAACGGCAGTATCATAAGAAGTCATAGCTTTGTCCTCTCTTTATTTATTACAATATCGTTGTAGGCAAACACCTCGTCGGGGTGAATGGCTACTTCCTTGCTTGAAAGATTTTGAAAGGTATACTGAAAACTGAAAATCATGGCATCCTCCAAGCTTTGGCGGGATTTTTGCCGCATGATCTCCACTCCGTTGTAATCTCTGCCCTCTGCGGTATAATCCGCAATATAGATTATCTTTTCAAGCAGGCTCATTTTTGCCCTGCCCGTTGTATGATAACGGATGGCGTTGATGATATCCGGATCGGTAATGCCGAGCTCGGTCTGTACATAAACGCTGCCGCTAATGCTGTGCCACAGCTTTGGAGCGTTTATTTGCACATCGTCTAAGATTATACCAAATTCGCGTATCATTTGCAACTGTTCTTCTTTGGGGAATTCCTTGGTAACATCGTGCAGTATCCCGGCGGTATATGCCTTTTGTACATCCGCACCGTAAAGCTTTGCAAGAAATACCGCTTCATCAGCGACATTTACGCTGTGAACATAACGGTAATCACCCATCAAACCCCTAATCAACGACTGATAATCTGTTTGAGTCATTTAATCACTCCCGCGTTATTTCTTTTTTGCCTTGGGCAGTACAATAACAGGCTCGTCGGGATTCGGACGGTACAACACAAATTTTGAACCGATGACCTGAACAACATCTGCGTTACATTTTTCAGCCAGTATATCAGCGCCCTCGCGGGAGGAATAAGCGCTGTTTTCAAGTACTCTGCCCTTTATTAATTCGCGGGCGGTCAAAGCGGTGTCAGCCTGCATGATGATATTGTCGGTGATTTCACCTTTACCGATTATCAGGATGGTTTCCAATCCGTTAGCCAATCCGCGTAAATATGCTCTCTGTTTGCTTGTTAACATAGTTTCCCCCTTTGTCAGCCGAGTTTTTCTTTAAGCTCTGCCTGCAATTTGCGCAGCGCCTTTCCCCTGTGGCTGACCTTGTCCTTTTCTTCGGCGCTCAGTTGGGCAAAGGTTTTGTCTCCCTGCATAAAAATAGGATCATAACCAAAGCCTCCGTCGCCGACAAACGAATAACCGATTGTACCCACACAGATCTCTTCGATCTCTATTTTGCTGCCGTCGGGCAAAATACAGCAGATAGCACAGGTATAATGCGCGCCGCGCTGATCCTGCGGCACATCCTTCAACTCATCTAAAATGCGCTGGGTCCTGTCCTCATCGGTCACACACAACTCGGGGCAATAACGGGCTGAAAAGATGCCCGGTCTGCCGTTAAGTGCGTTTACACAAATTCCCGAATCGTCGGCAACCGCAGCCATGCCTGTTTTTTGAAACGCCGCATTAGCTTTTAAAAACGCGTTTTCGGCAAAGGTGGTGCCGGTTTCATCCACTTCCTCAAGCACTACGCCCGCATCCTTGGCAGATACCGCCTCTATACCGAGCGGCTTGAGTATTCGTTCCATTTCAATTAATTTTTTCTGATTATTGGTAGCAATGATAAATTTCAAAACTCTCACTCCGTTTTTGCAAATAACGCTTTGGCAAAGCTTTCGGCATCAAAGGGCTGCAAATCGTCGATCTGTTCGCCTACGCCGATATATTTGACGGGGATTCCCAAGCCGTCTTTTATCGCGAGCACAACGCCGCCTTTGGCGGTGCCGTCAAGCTTAGTCAGTACGATACCCGTGATGCCGGTCGCCTGGCG
>CAMHCD010000158.1 GCA_946183545.1 uncultured Clostridia bacterium | reverse complement strand
ACCATTTTGAGGCAGTTTTTAACTGCCTCTTTTGTTTTGCCAACTTTTCCTAAAACGCCCGAAAAGCTAAAACACCGAAAGTCGAATACTTACAGTATTAAGAAAAATTTATCAATTAAGCCTCCAAAATGCAAAACAGTAATTGATTTTTGCGGCTAAGCATGTTATTATAATTCTATACTATAAGTTCGCTAAGTATACGAGTGCTTTTGTGTGATTAGTATAAATGTTCCTGCGTTCACACAACGAAATCAAGTTAATTATCGGAGGCAAAACAAATGGAAAAACAAAAAAGAAAGCATAAAAAACCGATTGTATCATTTTTCACCGCGCTTGGCGTGGCAGTTCTGAGCATTGTTCTTCTGTTGTTAGAAAATGAAACTGTTGAATATATATTGGTATTGATCGTTTCAGTCAGCTTAGTTATGGGCGGTATTTCGTACATGATTCAAAACTTCCGGATAAAAAAGTATTTGGCAGGAATTTTGGGACTTGCCGGATACATATTATTGGGTGCGGTTTTGATTGTATTGCAGTACTTCCTGTGGATCATTACAATTGCGCCTTGCTTATTGATAGGTATAGTATCACTGATTGTCGGTGTTGTAAGGGCTTTGATTTGCGTTAACTGTTTTTCAAACGGCTACAGGGGCGGAATCATGAACGGTCTGTTTTCAATCATTTTTATCTTTTCAGGTTTAGTTCTTATCTTCTCTCCCATTGAAAACTTTATAACCCTGCGTTATATTATTTCATTATACTTGTTTATCTACGCTATAACTCTTTTCGGAGATTTTTATGCCGAGGTCACCCGTTCGGATTTGGAAGAAGAGCGTATGCACCGCCGCACGCACATTTCCCTGCCCAATATTATCACGGCATTTAAGATCAAAAATATAGTTAAGGGAATTTACAAAGAGATTGAGGATAACAATTTTGAGAAGAGAATCATTGTTGAAGATAAAGAAAACAACAGCTTCGACAAGGTTAACCTTGAAATCAACCTTCATTTGACCGATCCCTCCGGTAACCAGTTCGGACATATGGACATTGCCATTGGCGACACGGTGTATTCTTACGGCACATATGACAAGAGCAAAAACAAAATGGCAGGTTTTATTTCGCAGGGCACCTACGCGGAAATTCCTAAGCTTCCCTACTATAAATATTGTATCGACAATTGCGGCGATTATATAATAAGCTACTGCGCTTGTTTTTCCGAAAAGCAGCTTAACTCCGTTAAGGATAAAATTGCCATGTTTAAAGAAGAATACTGCGAACCGCTGATGATAAAACTTGATCATCCCGAAATCACAACTCCCGATCCCAATGTGCGTTACGGAGATTCGGGAGAAAACTTAGTACGCTTCCTTAACGCTAAGATATTCACAGTGGTTGACGGCTCCTTTAAAAGCTATTTCGGCGTAAATGTCAACTGTGTTCAATTTGCGGACTGGCTTCTTTCCGATACAGGAATTGACGCGGTTTCCATGGGCGGACTTCGCACACCCGGCGTGTTTTACTATATGCTTGAAAATATGTTCCATCGCCCTAACAACCGCATTATCAGAAAGATTTCTTATTATTCAACTAAGAATATTGATGAAATGATAAAGCTCGGAAGTTGACAGATAAATCGGAGTACCATCGGTGCTCCTTTTTCTTTTGCAAATAAGATTTTTAGCAAAAGCGCAGATAAGGAATATTACACTTCCGCGTCATACACTGTGGCAGCTCCCCAAAGGCTTTAAGGGGAAAATAACGGGCACAAAACAGGAATATGCTCCGTTATACGATACGCAAAGCGACGCGATTTATCTCTACAATCCATATCAGCTTGCTGTTATGGCACTGGAAAACAGAGATGAGCAGCCCGTTATGAGCGGCGACGCGGACGCAAAAACCTTTGGTACGGGAAAGGTAATATGCACGGACGAAAAGAACAAGCATATCCTCACCTACGGCGACGACCGCAACTATGTGGTTTCGGCGCAGTTCAGCTCCGAGGTATAATCGATCTTGACGGAATTTATTTGTACGCAGCGGATACCAACCTCGACGGTGATGTCGATATTTCCGACGCTACAACCTTGCAAATGTTTTTGGCAGAATACAATGTCCCGTATCCCATAAATAAATCAATAATAGCCTGACGCTGTTATTGAGAGTAGGTTTTGGGTTGTGATAAATAATTACGAGGTCGGTGATACAACCGGCCTCGTTTTATCCTTTTTTGGCATTGACAGCTTGACGTTTTTGCGCTAAGATGATACTAATGAAGATAACATAATACTTTCTATCATTCTTTTATTTGAATATGGATAAAAATAATTCCTTTAAAGAAAAAATGTTAAAACTTATATATCCTAACCGATGTCCGTTTTGCGACAAGGTTATCCCGAATCAGGAGTATGCCTGCAATAAGTGCAAGGCGCTGCTGCCTCAGTATTCGGTTACGGTTTACGCCAACGGCGGCTATCCATGTGCGGCTCCGCTGAGGTATACAGGTTGCTTTGCGGACGCAGTAAAGAGGTTCAAGTTCAACCATCATACAGGTTATTCGCCTAATTTGGCGGTTTTGACGGTAGGAGCGGTTTTGGAGCGATTCTCCGCGGAGGAGATAGCGGCGCTCGACTGTGTTGCCTGTGTGCCCATGCATCCTGTTGATCAGCGCAAAAGGCGGTACAATCAGGCAGAGCTGCTTGCAAAGGACTGCGCCGCGCTTATGGAGCTTCCGTATGAAGCGTTGCTCGAAAAGCATAAGCGCAACCAAGTGCAGCACACACTTGCACGCAGCGAACGTCCCCAAAATGTGCGAGGCGTATATCGATGTGTCAATAAGGAAGCTGTGCGCGGAAAACGGGTGCTGCTGATCGACGACATAATCACCACGGGCGCTACTCTGGGCGAGTGTGCCCGTATGCTGAAAAAAGCCGGCTGCAAAAGCGTAAGCTGCGCCGTTGTCTGTACGGTCGGCGAGGCGTTGTAGAATTGCAATTTTATAAAACTTATGGTATACTATGCAGAGCAAATGTATAGTATACCGTTTTTGGTATTGGAGGTATAACAGCACAATGGATTATGCAGTAACACTGGCACAACAGTTTCAAATCAAAGAGGAGTACGCCCGGAATATAATCTCGCTGCTCGACGACGGAAACACGATACCCTTTATCGCGCGTTACCGCAAGGAAATGCACGGTTCGATGGATGATCAGCTCATCCGTGAATTCAGCGAGAAGCTGGAGTATTTGCGCGGACTTGACAAGCGCAGGGAAGAGATAAGAAATCTTATCGACGCTCAGGAAAAGCTCACCGACGATATCGTCGCGGCGCTCGAAAAGGCTCAGACGCTCAGCGAGCTGGAGGATATCTACCGCCCGTACAAGCCCAAGCGCAAGACCAGAGCTTCCGTGGCTAAGGAGCGCGGACTGGAACCGCTTGCCGTGGCGATAATCAAACAGGAAAAGGACTTTATTCCTCAGCAAGCGGCAGAGGATTATATTGATGAAGAAAAAGGCGTGACAACCGCTGAGGAAGCGCTTCAGGGCGCAATGGATATAATAGCCGAGCAGTTGTCCGACAGCGCTGAGATCCGCAAACGCCTGCGTACCATAGCGCAGCAGCAGGGCGCAGTTCGCGCGGTGGCTGCCGACCCCGATCAGGACAGCGTATACGCGCAGTACTATGATTTTACTGAGAACGCCAAAAAGATAGCCGGACACCGCGTTTTGGCGGTCAACAGGGGAGAGAAGGAGGGCTTTTTAAAGGTATCTCTTTTACTCGACGACGATATGCCGCTCGGCGTTATCCACAAGGCGCTTGACCGCGGTACAAATACGCTGTGTTCCGATCTGCTTCGCGCGGCAGGCGACGACGCGTACAGCCGCCTGATTTTTCCATCGATTGAGCGCGAGCTGCGCAGCGAGCTGACCGACGCGGCTTGCGAAAACGCCATCAAGGTTTTTGCCGTCAACTTAAAACAATTGTTGATGCAGCCGCCCGTAAAGGGCAAGACCGTGCTCGGACTCGACCCCGGCTACCGCACCGGCTGCAAGGTGGCTGTAGTTGACGATA
>CAMHCD010000157.1 GCA_946183545.1 uncultured Clostridia bacterium | reverse complement strand
TCAAACCGATAGCAAGCGCGATCAGGCTGACAGGAACCGCCATTAAATCAACAAAATTATTCGCGGCAGTAAGCAGCTGTATCAAAATAGAATTTGCCGTGATAAATCCGTCTGCAAATCCCCAAATGCTCATATCTAATACAACCGTAATAATATACAATGTCAAATACAATATCACGCCGCCCAACACGACCATGGAGTAAGAAAAACTACCATTACGCAGCTTTTCCGCAAAAGAAAGGCTCAGTACGATCGTTATAAGTAAAAGCATCAGGATCTCAACCGGCAACATGATATTCATTGCCGTAAAGCTGTTATAGACTTTATCATAAATCATACCGAAGGTAAAAACATATAGCTCCGTCTTTAAGGAAACCTTTTCTCCTTCTGCGACATACTCTATATCAATAGAACAAGAGCCGCTGCTGACACTTTCCGTCTCAATATAAAGGAAATTTATCGATTCCTCACGCTCTTCCTGAGTTACGGATTTGATTCGTGCGATCTCCGGGTTTGAACTGGTAACCTTGACCGTACTCATGTCGATCGAGCCCAAACCCGTTACCTCAAAAATACGGTATGTATGTCCCGCAACAACGGCATAAATCGAAAAACCTATGAAAATAGTCAACAGCGAAATTATCAAAAATATAAAGCGCGGTTTCATTTTGTGTTTTTTCATATATCTGCTCCAACTTATTAATTATCTTTTTACTAATATATCATAAATCCGGACTCTTGTCACTGACTTTTCAAAGTTTTTTCAAAACAAGTGACAATTATATAGAATTACTGTATAATGTATCCGTACTAATATCACTACGCAACTACCGAAAGGAGATCAATGTGAAAACTGTAATCATTCACGGTCAAAATCATAAAGGTTCGACCTGCAATATCGCAAGACAGTTAGCTCAAAAAATAGGAGGAGAAACAACCGAGTTCTTTCTTCCACGTGACTTTGACTCGTTTTGCGTCGGATGCACACGTTGCTTTAATAGCAGCGAAACAAAATGCCCTCACTATGAAAAGCTCTCCCCCATTACCGAAGCGATAGACAGCGCGGACGTAATTATCCTTGCAAGTCCTGTATATGTTTTTCACGCAACAGGCGCAATGAAGGCGTTTTTGGATCACTACGGCTGGCGCTGGATGGTGCACCGTCCGGATGAAAGGATGTTCCGTAAGCAGGGCGTATGCATTTCGACCGCCGCGGGAGCCGGAACGAAATCTACCAATAAAGATATGGCGGATAGTTTGTTTTATTGGGGCGTTGCAAAAATCTTCAAGCTCGGCTACGCTGTTGCCGCCGTAGATTGGGACAGTGTGACCGAAAAAAAGAAAAACACTATCGAAAAGCAAACCGACTCGGTTGCGCGCCGAATCGTAAAAAATTCCGGCAAGGTCAAGCCCGGACTAAAAACAAGAGGAATGTTCTTTATAATGCACCTAATTCAAAAAAACGGCTGGAACCCGGCAGATGTTGAATATTGGAAAAGCAAGGGCTGGACAGGAAAAGCCCGCCCTTGGAAAGAATAATCAGATTAAAGTTGCAGATTTTAAAAAACTATGCTACAATGATTCTTATACTACCCGAAAAGAGGCAATAACCATGAAGCTGTTATCTTTGGTTGTACCATGCTACAACGAGGAAAAAGCGATCCCGATATTTTACGACGCTGTCATGAGCATCAAAAACGAGATCGACGCGGAAATTGAATTCTGCTTTATAGACGACGGCAGCACAGACAAAACGCTTGATATACTGCGCGACCTAAACAGGCTGGACGAAAGCGTTCGCTACCGTTCGTTCTCTCGCAATTTTGGCAAGGAAGCCGGACTGCTTGCCGGACTTGAAATGGCTCAGGGCGACTTTGTAGCCACTATGGATGTGGATTTACAGGATCCCCCTTCCCTGCTGCCCGAGATGTTCCGTATTCTTAACGAACCCGACACCAAGTATCATTGCGTTGCAACCCGCCGCAAAACCCGCGAGGGTGAACCAAAGGTGCGTTCGGCGTTTTCAAAGCTCTTTTACCACATCATAAACAAGCTCAGCGATACCGAAATCCGTGACGGAGCGCGCGATTACCGTATGATGTCACGCATGATGGTCAACGCGATTATCAACGACCGAGAATACAACCGTTTTTCAAAGGGCATTTTCAGTTGGGTCGGCTTTGAAACCTACTGGATAGCCTACGAGAATATCGAACGCAGCGCCGGAACTACCAAATGGTCTTTCTGGAAGCTTTTTGCATATTCGCTTGAGGGCATCCTTGCCTACTCAATCGTTCCGCTGTATTTGTCATCCTTCCTCGGCATTATAATGTGCATCGTGGCATTTGTTTTCCTCGTGCTGATCGTTATAAGAGCGCTGATTTGGGGCGACCCTGTTTCCGGCTGGCCGTCCATGGTATCCATAATGATCTTCATAGGCGGATTGATCCAGCTCTGTCTTGGTATCGTCGGACTGTATATTTCCAAAATATACCTGGAAACCAAAAAAAGGCAGCCATACATTGTTAAAGAGGAAAGGTAATTTTCTGTTATCGGCGCTTAAATATCTCAATAAACTTAAAGACGTCATTCCCGTACTGCTTGGGAATGACGTCTTTTCTTGATTATTTAGGTTATTCGGTAAACATGGGAGTTGACAAGTAACGCTCGCCTGTATCGGGCAGGAGCGCAACGATAACCTTGCCCTTGTTTTCGGGACGCTTGGCAAGCTGTGCGGCTGCGTACACCGCCGCTCCCGAGGAAATGCCGACAAGCAAGCCCTCTTTACGCGCCAGTGTTCTGCCGGTTGCAAACGCATCCTCGTTTTCAACCGGGATGATCTCATCATAAATACCGGTGTCGAGCGTATCGGGAACAAAGCCTGCGCCGATTCCCTGGATTTTATGCGGACCGGGTGTGCCCTTGGAAAGAACAGGCGAACCGGCAGGCTCTACAGCAACGACCTCAACATTGGGATTCTGCGATTTAAGGTACTTACCTACGCCGGAAAGCGTACCGCCGGTACCGACGCCGGCAACAAATATGTCGACCTTGCCATCGGTGTCGTTCCAGATTTCGGGACCGGTGGAAGCAATGTGCGCTGCGGGATTTGCGGGATTGACAAACTGACCGGGGATAAAGCTGTTAGGCGTATTTTCGGCAAGTTCTTCCGCCTTGGCAATAGCGCCCTTCATGCCCTTTGCCCCATCGGTCAGCACCAGCTCCGCGCCATATGCCTTTAACAGGTTACGGCGCTCTACACTCATGGTTTCCGGCATTGTAAGGATCACCCTATAGCCTCTTGCCGCTGCGTTGGCAGCAAGTCCGATTCCGGTGTTACCGCTTGTAGGCTCAATAATGACCGCACCCGGCTTGATAAGTCCCTTTTGCTCTGCGTCGTCAAGCATAGCCTTGGCGATCCTGTCCTTAACGCTTCCTGCGGGATTAAAGTACTCGAGCTTGGCGTAAACCTCCGCCTGCAGCTCCTCCTGCTCACTGTAACGGTTGAGCTTTAATAAAGGTGTGTTTCCGATCAATTCTGTTATAGTGTTATATACTTTCATAATTATACTCCTTTAATTGATTTTTTATTGAAGATTGTTTTTTTATATGTTATATACCGCATCAGCCGCAACATCGTTTTGTTGTTATTTTCATATTAAATCGACTTCCGTAATTAATATTTATAAAACATAGTGCTTTTATAGGCTTTATTATAGCACCACCTTTTTTATTTGTCAAGCCTATTTACAAATATGTTTTTTTATACTACAATATTACCGTAAAGTAATACGCACGAAAGAGTGATCCTATGTTAATACTGGCTTCCGCTTCCCCGCGCCGCAAAGAATTGATGGAATTGATCTCTCCTAACTTCCGCATCGAACCGGCAGACATTGACGAGAGCATCGATCAGGATATACCGCTTAGCCAAATGCCCGAATACCTTGCTGACAAAAAAGCGGCATATGTTCACAGCCTGCATCCGGACGATATAGTCATAGGCTGCGACACGGGTGTGTTTATAGACAATCAGATGATCGGTAAACCAAAATCCGATCAGGCTGCCTTTGAGATCCTAAAGCTGC
>CAMHCD010000156.1 GCA_946183545.1 uncultured Clostridia bacterium | reverse complement strand
TGTTGTTGTAGTAAAGTCTTGCGTCGCTCCATGCATACGCGCTGTTGATGTTGTTTGGAACTACCAGCTTGATGGTAGCGTCCTCGGCAACAGGCTCAGTCGCGGGCTCGGTTGCGGGCTCTGTAGCAGGCTCGGTAGCGGGCTCTGTAACGGGCTCTGTAACAGGCTCTGTAACAGGCTCTGTAACGGGCTCTGTAACGGGCTCGGTGGTAGGTTCTTCCGTGGTAGGCTCCGTAGGAGCTTCGCCGGTGAGCTCTGCCGCGCAGTTAAAGGTATATTCGCTGGGCATGGTGTTGTTGAAATTGATCAGCTTAATATCATTTTGGCTTGTTGCGCTGTGATAATCGGTCTCGTCGGAGCCGGTCAGCACGTCAACATTCAGCGTAACGGTGGTGTCACCGGTGCCGATGATATTGAACTTCTGTGTAACATAAACCTTTTCGGCAGTGAAGTTGAAAAAGTTGATTTTTGACGCGTTTAAATAAATCTTTCCGTCAACCTCAAAATTGTAAACTGCGTTGCCCTTGCCCATTACAGGCATAACGCCTGCCAATGGATAGTCTTCATCATCGCTTTCGATCAAAACGGGCTGCAAAACGTTGGTATCATAATTGATATATGCCTGAGTGTTAACGATTTTATGAGTTGATTGCAAAGTATAAGTAACAATAACGGAGTCGTTGTAGCCTTGATAATCAACGGTCGCGGTAGACGCAACATTGGAAGCTACGGTAATGGTGCCCTCATGCGTCTGTGCGGCGTTGGTGTCTTCCGCCGCGCTTGCGGTAACGCCTATGGAGAACATGCTGAACGCGAGCATGACAACAAGCAAAATCGCAAGCGGCTTTCTAAATGTTTTCAATTTACTTCATCCTTTCATGAATTATTCTCTGTGCCAAGGCAAGGTCACACCTGCCCATTCAACAATATTATACCATATGGTAAGGACACATACAACTGAACGGCGATAAATTAAAAATAGATTTTTAAAGCATAAAATTGTTCATTATTACCACTTAAAAGATATATCGCCTATATTCTCAGCGTATTTTTGTTGGTTATCAACAAGATTTGGCTGTTACGGGAACAGCTCCGGGTGCATTCGGCTGTAGTGAAATATGTACTGCTGCGCAATTCCGGCATGATCGCCGAAATCCTCCGCCGTCATTCCCGGAAACAGCGTAGCCATTGCGCGCTTCATCCACACGTCAACAGGAAAAGCCTCTACGCGGTGCATTCCGAACAGCAGCGTGCAGTCCGCCACCTTTACGCCCACTCCGGTGATTTTCATCAGTTCGCCGCGCGCGTCCTCATAGTCTGCGGTTTTGCAATACTCCAGATCGACCGTACCGTCCGCCACCTTTTGAGCGGCGTCGCACAGGTAGCGCGCGCGGAAGCCCGCGCGCAGGGGAGCCAAGTCCTCTGCAGTAAGCGCCGCCATCGTCTGAGGAGTGGGAAAGGCATATTCCCCGTCGCCTATCGGCTGACCAAAGCATTGGCACAGCCGCTGTACTATGCCCTTTATGCGCTTTATGTTGTTGTTTTGCGAGATAATAAAGGTGCACAGCGCCTCGTAAGGCTCCTGACGGAGAATACGTATACCCGCGGCGTATTCCGCGGCTTCGGCAAGCACGGGATGAATTGCGCTGATGTCGCGCCGTATAGCGCCGTAGTCGCAGTCCAAATCAAAGTAGGAGCGCCAAAGCGCCTCGTCGCCCGCGTCTGCATTTTCTATAAATAATGTATGATCGCTCAGGGACACACGCACGCTTTTTCCGAACGCCACCCCGTCAAACGAACCGTCGCCGCGCTCTGACCAGCGAAAGCTCTGTCCGCAGTCGAGCGTCTGCGCCAAATCGAGGTCGTAAACGTCGCGAATGGTCAAAATCTTATCCATCATAAAAATCCCCTTATCATTTTTAAAAATAGTATACCATAAAACGACGGAATATGATACAATTAACTCATAAAAATCAAAGGAGTTTTGAATAATGAAAGAAACCATCGTCACCATACCGATCAACGACCTGTTCGCGCCAAAGGACGGCTGCCCGATGTGCCGCATGGAGGCTATGCTTGAGGAGCAGTATGTGGAATTCATCACGGGCGACGCGATGATGGAACCGAGCGTGCGTGTAGAAACAAACAGGGTGGGCTTTTGTCACCGTCATTTTTCCAAGATGTCGCAGTCGGGCAAAAAGCTGCCGAACGCGCTGATCTTAGAAAGCCATTTGCAGGAGATAGCGGAAAAGCTGCTGCCCAAAAAGCTCGGCGGCAAGCCCGACAAAAAGCAGCTGGAGGCTATCGGCGCGGAATTGAGCTCCTGCTATGTGTGCAACCGCATCGAACGCGACATGCACCATCTGATGGAGACCGTGTTCGCCGAGTGGCAAAAGGGCGGCGAGTTCAAAAAGCTGTATAACGACCAGCCGTTTATCTGCCTAAAGCACTACCGCTTTGCCATGCTTGCGGCTATGGGCAAAAACGGCGTGCCGTCAAAATACATGAGCGACTTCCACGCCGACACCGCCGCGCTGACCAAAAACTATCTTGATGTGCTCAGAAAGGATATTTCTCACTTTGCCACCATGTTCGACTACCGCAACCGCGGCGCGGACTGGGGAACCTCCGTAGACGCCATCGAGCGCAGCATAGAGTTTTTGACCGGCGAAAAGCCGTTTGAGTACGGGGTCACGTCAGAAGAAGCGTAACAAAAGGGAGCCTGCCAAGTGCAAGCTCCCTGTAATTATTCTGACAGTAATTTTATCAGCTTTTTATCAAACGTCGCTATCTCCGAACCATCAATCTTATTATACGCATAAAGAACGCAATCTACAAAATCGAGATTAACCTTACCGAAAGTTTCAAGTGCAAGGTGTAAAATCTCACTGCTTTGACAAGTAACGTTACCTAAAAAGGATATCAGCACATTTACAATTTCATTGCGTTCGAGTTGATAAACCCCTTTCAAAACATAGACAACCTCAGCAATTACCTCTGTTGTTACCTCCACAGTTTTGTTTTCTATTAGGTTTTCGGCGTGTTCCGCCATCTCTGCGTTATCGTTCAATAAATAACGCAGAATCATATTGGCATCAAGTATTACCATATTTTTCTTCCGTTGCACGTTGCCATGCGCCTTTCTCTTGTTCTATTTTTTTCGGATCGGCATATTGCGCAAGAATACCACGCAATTTCTTTTTGCTCTCTGTAGACTCTTGGGAAACAAACTCGTCCATAATGGTAATAATCACACGCTGGTTCGGTTTTGCGACTATTTTTTCCAACGGTTGAATAGTAACACCGTCGTAATATCCCTTAATAGCTAACACACTGAGTCATCCTTTCGTTATTATTTTAATCCGTATCCAGCTTCAATACCGCCATGAACGCCTCCTGCGGAACCTCTACGGTGCCGAGCTGGCGCATGCGCTTTTTACCTTCCTTCTGCTTTTCGAGCAGCTTCTTTTTACGGCTGATATCGCCGCCGTAGCACTTGGCGAGCACGTCCTTGCGCATCGCCTTTACGGTCTCGCGCGCTATGATCTTGCCGCCTATACAAGCCTGTATCGGCACCTCAAACAGCTGACGCGGGATTTTTTCCTTTAGCTTTTCCGCCATCTTGCGCGCTCTGCCATACGCCTTGTCCTTGTGGATGATGAACGACAGCGCGTCCACGACCTCGCCGTTTAGCATGATATCGAGCTTTACAAGCTCGCTGGGCTGATAGTCCTTTAGCTCGTAGTCAAAGGACGCGTAGCCGCGGGTGCGGCTTTTGAGCGTGTCAAAAAAGTCGTAGATTATCTCCGCCAGCGGCAGCTCGTAGTGCAGGTCAACGCGGTCGGCGTCGATGTACTGCATGTCGATAAAGGTGCCGCGCCTGTCCTGACACAGCTCCATGATATTGCCCACATACTCCTTTGGCGTGTAGATATGCGCGTCGGTGATCGGCTCCTCAGCCATCTGTATCAGCGAGGGGTCGGGGTAGTTTGTGGGGTTATCTATATTCTCCACCTTGCCGTCGGTCTTTGTTATGCGGTAAATAACGCTTGGCGCGGTGGTGATAAGGTCAAGCAGATATTCGCGCTCCAAGCGCTCCTGGATGATCTCCATGTGCAGCAGTCCCAAAAAGCCGCAGCGGAAGCCAA
>CAMHCD010000155.1 GCA_946183545.1 uncultured Clostridia bacterium | reverse complement strand
ACACAACATTGGTGCGCGGATTGATCTTAAGCAGCTCGCGGCACAGCTCAAGTCCGCTCGTGTTGCGCAGTTCGATGTCTAAAAAAGCAAGCGCTATCCGGTTTGTTTTTGAAAACTCAATCGCCTCCCGAGCGTCGGTAAATCCGGTGATCGTGGCGTTGGGCATGACCTCCTGCAGTATCGGCAGACCGCCGGCGAGGATGATCTTTCTGTCATCTACCATGATAACGTTGGGGCAGTCGTCGCTTTGTGCGGCTGCCATAAGCAGGATATTGACGTCTACGCCAAAAACCTCGGCGAGCCGCGAGATCATCACTACGTCCGGCAGGCGGCTTCCGGACTCCCAACGGGATATCGCGGCACGGGAAACATACATCCTCTCTGCCAGTTCCAGCTGCGACAGCCGTTTTTCATAACGTAGTTTCTTTAACATATCTGAAAAATTTCGATTCATTTTACGCTCCGTAGTTTGATAATTATATTCTGATACCATTATATACGAACTTCATATAGAAAAACAATACATTTTAAAAATTTTAGTGTTCCATTCCGGTAACATCCGGCATAACCGCGTTGTTTTCAACGATCAAAGGCGGCTCAACAGTGAGCCGCCTCAGTTACATGATATTGGTTTTGTAAAGAAAATAATTATTTAGCTCGGAATAAAGGGCAATTCATAGTCATTTACTTTTTCGCCGATTTTGTGTGTGTTTTTATACGAGGCAAGGTACATTTGGATAGCTGTTGCGTCGCTGATATCAAGGGCGCCGTTATTGATATTGGCAGCCTTGCTCTGATTATAAGTGAGATATTCCAAACCGGCAATGTGTCGCTGTATAGCCGTTACATCATTGATCGTTACAACACCGTCGCCGTCAGCGTCGCCGCGTATGTAGCTGCCTGCTGCTGATACCGGAAGAAGGGTACTTGCAACCATGAAAACTGCTAAAAATGCTGAGATAATTATTTTTTTCATACAGACACTTCCTTTATGAATTTAGAATTTTTTTATGTGCGATCTTTTGCTTTCGGTATCGGAAAAAACAAGATCTGAGTCATCAAGGCTCCGGCTTCGTTTTTTGTTCTTATCCTTGCCGGAATGACTGCTTTCCGGAGCCGAAAGAATAAGATCCGTGTCATCCATGATCGTAGTTCTATTCTTTTTCTTATTCTTTTTTGAATGACTGCTTTCCGGAGCCGAAAGAATAAGATCCGTGTCATCCATAACCGCAGTTCTATTCTTGTTTTTATCCTTTTTAGGACGGCTTTCTTCCTGAGTGGAGAACATGATATCCGAGTCGTCATAAACCGGGGTTCTCATTTTGTCCTTTTCTATGTTGGGACGTCTTTCGTCCTCAGTTGAAAACATGATATTCGTGTCGTCTAAAACCGGGCTTCTCATTTTGTTTTTGTTCTTGCCGGAATGGGTTTCTTCCGGAGCCGAAAGCATGATATCCGCGTCGCTTTGCTCTTTATTGATATATTCTGTGTCTAAGAATTCTCTTGCGGAAGGCAGCATAAACCCGAGCGCGGTACCGGCATAGCCCAAGAAGAACAGAACACGGGTGAACAACGTAGTAATCAAGTTAAACTCAATGAGGTAGCGGTAGTTGATTCTTAAAAGGCATTCCGCTATCAGACAAATAAAATAGAGCACGATCACAACAGTCATCAGTATATTAGTGATCTTTTGCTTATTTTTGATTTTTTCTTGGGTTCTGATACCGAGATAATAAAACACCAAAATCAATGTGCCGAGCTGTGAGGCTACATACGCCGTACAATTCAGAAGGTAGGGTTTGATTCCGACACTCAAGCTTCCGAATACAGTGGGAATGCTAAGCAGCCTCATTGCGAACAGTCCAAGCAAGCCTACGACAAGCATTACGGAACGCATGCCTCTGACTCCCGGCAGATGAATGAGTGAGAAAAATGACGCGGCGGTGACCAGCAGATAAAAGAAGAGACCGATCAGCCTGCCGACTCTGCCTGTGTCTATATAAATCGAAGCTAAGATCTGTACTGCCGAAAACAGCGCAAAAGACACCGCGGTCACGACTCTGACAATGGTTATATTTCTTTCGATTTTACGTATTGATTCGTCCATAATTAATCCTTCTTTTTAAATTGTGTTATTTTTCGGAATTCCGTCACGATTCCCTTTGGATGGGTGAACGCACCCTTGACGGGACGCCATACTATCAAAAGCGGATAGAGCGCCTTGTGCTTTGCGACAAACGGGTAATTCTTTTCCAGCGATTCGCCGGAGATAAAAATGCGGCTTTTGATAAAGCGTCGCTTGGAAGCTCCGCTGTCGTCGCCGCCGAGATTATCCGACATCCGGTTGTATTCCTGATTCTCCAGGGTTCCCTTGTAGCCGGACAAGGTCAGATAATCCAACTCTTTTTGTTCCTGCTCGGTTAACTCCGCGCCGGTGAACACCTTGTTAGCCAAACAGCGCTGATTTTCTTCAAAATCGCCGAGTTGCAGTTTTTTGAGCTCTGCGTCAAGATATCCTCTGTCCAAACCCGGGTGAGCTCGCAGGAACACATAAACGTCAAGCAGTGAGCGCAAGCCGGAGCCTGCGTGTATATAGTGCTTATAGGTGTGGCAGAGGACATGAAGATAAAAGTCCTCGTCGCTGAGCTTGCATTCACAGCCGTTTCGCTGTAATCTGTCCGAAATATCGGCATAGTATTCCTTAAACGCCGGCGAAACATTTTTTCCGAACAGCGAGTGGTGCATTTCAAATTCCAGCGTAGGCGGCTTTGAGTACACATCATGGTGCCTGAGATCGAACAGATCGCAGGAATAACCCAAGCCCTCCATGATCGAGCGGACGTCCTCCATACGGGTACTGTCCACCAAAATATCATTATCGGTCATCTCACGCATAGCGGATTTGGGATAATCGTCCTTGAGCAGTATCCCCTTGAGCGGCAGATACCAAATACCCGCCTTTTCAAACTCCCGCGTGATCGCCGACCTTTCCAGTTCAAACAACGCCAGCTTACGGATGGCTTTTTTCTTTGCCTGGTCATAAGCGTGGGGCAGAGGCATTGTTTTTTCAAGCGCAAAGGCGACTGCGGCGGTAAGCATATGCTCTTGTGACAGCCGGTAAATCTCATTGAGATCCATCTCCGCTATCCTCGCCTTGTCGGGCGCTGTGTCGTTGACGGCGCAGGATATAAGATAAATCATATCCTTTGCTATCCGCATGACATATTCCTGCGTCGTCTCTACGGGAAATGTCTTTCCGTTGCGGACTATCCGCGTCAGTACACCGATGATATGCTTGTCTGTGATACCCTTTTCAACAAAGGTGCGGTTGTCGCCCTTCATCATATACTTGCCGTTTTTTATTCCGACGATACGGTGCATCACATATTGTCCGCTGTCGCGCTTGTACAGCGGAACGTCGCCGACCTTAAGCGGCTTTTTGACGGCTTCGATCACCAACAGGTTACCCTCGCGGATGACGGGTATCATACTGTCGCCCACGTTGGTATATATCAATTTGCCCTGCTCGGCGATCACGTCTTCAAACTTCTTATTCATCTATCGCGCCGATCTCTCTGAGCCGATTGACCGCTTCATGAACATCCGCCTCGATTTCCGCTCTGTCGCCGTCAAAGCGATCGCAAAGGTTATTGACGATTTCTTGCTCTGTGGTGTCGGCTGACAGACATTCTACGATAGCGGAAAGCGTCTTGTTGCCCTGAACCAAGCCGTGAAAATCCGTGTTGCCAACGGGAACGATAACAGTCTGTCCGTCGATTTTATGAGATAAAAAGCTGCTGTTCAGCTTCATTGAATACACTCCTTGATACAAACATTGCTTGCAACGTTTTTTTGTTGGGACAATATTTAATTATATTATACATCATAAACCATTTTCAGTCAATAGATTTATGTGTTTTTGTGGAGGATTGGGGATAAGTTTTAACAAATACCATCATCAAATAAAAAACGCCGCCGCTTGGAGTATTGCGTCCAAGCGGCGGCGTGTGATGTTTAATTATGTTGTTCCATCGGTCGTTATGCCGCCTTGCGAAGAATTATAATCCGGCGGAGACGGGCATTTCCCAAGGATTGGTGGGGTCAAATGGGGGTTCGTTAGTGCTATGGCCCGGGTTTACGCCCGAGGTAG
>CAMHCD010000154.1 GCA_946183545.1 uncultured Clostridia bacterium | reverse complement strand
CAATACCGTGACCTCCGATAAAAACCGCACCATAAAAATCGTGGCGGTAATAGCGTCGGTAACTGTGGTTATTGCGATCGGACTGATTTCATTCTTGCTGATTTTCCTTAACAACCGCGGCGACAAAGGCAACACCTCCGGAACCGTCCGCGCAACGCAGGCAGTGACCACCGTGGATGTTAATGTTGAAAAAACCGTCGAAATGCCCGACCTGACCGGCTTGTCCGAGGAGGATGCCGTAAACAAGCTTACTGATTTGGGCTTGAAGGCAGATATCAAGGAAGTGGAAACCGACGAGGCTAAGGAGGGCAAGGTGTTTAAGCATCTGCCTTCATCAGGCAAGGAGATCGACGAGGGCGAAGAGGTGACTATATACGTCGCCAAGGCAAAGCCCACCCAAAAACCGACCGCCAAGCCTACGGAAAAGGCTACCGCAGCTCCCAAGTCGAACACAAGCTCGGTCACATACCTTTATTGTACCGCGGCGGATTATGTATCGTTGCGCTCCGGCCCGGGTGTGAGCTACACCGAGTATGTGCGTATTCCAAGTCGCGACGGAATGATTTATTTAGGCGAAAAGTCCGGTATCTGGTACAAGGTACGCTACGGCGATTATACCGGTTATGTGTCCGGCAACTATGTATCGTTTGATAAAAACGCCGCCACCAACTACACGCCCGACGGCGGAAGCTCAAAGACCTCGCGGCTTGCCGGAGGCGCAAAATACCTGTACTGCACAGCGAGCGACTTTGTATCATTGCGCACGGGTCCCGGAGTGAGCTACACCGAGCTTGCGCGTATCCCGAGCGGCAACACCATGATCTATATGGGTGAAAAAAGCGGCAATTGGTATTATGTAAAATACGGCTCGCAATACGGCTATGTTTCCGCCTCGTGGGTTGCGTTTAAATGATTTTGATGGATTGCTATTATTATAAATCTGTCAATCGGAATTATTAGAGCAACATACAAATAATACGCGGCGGTGTCCGTTCGTTTTAGACAGAATCGAGTTTTTGTAATTAAAGGTTGCTTATTTGACGATTATGTGGTAAAGTATTGGTACGATAAATAAGGAAGATTATTACGAAAAGAGGGAAGCACAGTGAGCCATAAAAATGACCATAACCCAATGAGCTACAGGGTTTCCGCAAAGATGGAAACCGCAATGCGGCATATCCAGGAATTTGGAAGTAATACGCTGTATGCAGAACGTCGTTCGCGCACATTGCTTTCCGAGGTAATATCTCAGACGATTTCCGATCTTACCGTGCCTTGCCCCGGTATCGATCAAAAATACTGGTCAAACAAGGCGAATAACATCAACATTGCGGCGAATAAAATCGATATGCTTTTGATCCATCCCGGCGAAACTTTTTCATTCTGGCATACCGTGGGAAAAACCACTAAGCGCAAGGGATATCTGGAGAGCAGCATTATTTCGGACAACCATGTTATGCTCGGCGTCGGCGGAGGACTTTGTATGTTCGTCAATGCTATTAACCGGCTTGTCAGGCTTAGTCCGCTTGAGGTCACAGAAGCGCATTTTCAGTCCGATGCACTCGTGCCGGATCAGGGTGAACGTGTTCCCTTGATGACAGGAACCATGATCAACTACAATTTCCGTGATTTTCGTTTCACCAATCCTACCCATCAGGTGTATCAGCTCCATGTGTACTGTCTTAATGACATGCTGTACTGCGAACTGCGTTGTGAGGATTCAATCAAAAACGGATATCGTATAGTAGAAAAGGATCATCACTTCCGTAAGGAAGGGGACAGCTACTTCAGAGTTTCCAAGATCTATCGTGAAACGTTCGACAAGGAAACCGATGAGGTGCTGCAAAGCGAACTGATTCTCGACAACCACTCACGAGTTATGTATGACTACGACCTGATTCCAAAGGATCAGATAAAAGACAACTAATAATACAACAGGGTTTGGCATAGCGCCAAACCCTGTATTTTTGTTTAGTTTAACATTTGATTTGCTCTTTTTAGATAGAGAAGAAGGAAAATATCCTTTACGATATGCAAAGCAGCAGCGATCATCGTAAACACAGATGACAATACAGTGCCGTCCTTGCCGTAAAAAACAGAGCCTAACACTGTTGAAACGGCACTCAGCGCATACAAAACGACGATAAGCTTTATAACATTGCCTCCCGCAAATGTCATTTCGTTGTTGTTGAGCTTGCGCGAGATATTGCGGATCCCGTTGATTATGTAAACAGCCGATAATAGGTTGGCGATCTCAACGGCAAGCTGCGTCAAAAAATAAATCAGACTGATATCCTTGAGTAACATGCCGACAAAGGAAATAATAAGACCTATCAATATGACGTATAGAGCTGCCTTGAATGAACCGTCGTCCTTTGCTGCGGTGTAAACGCCTGTCAGTGTAAGGATGTAAACGACGATCGAAAGAACCGCAATACCAAGCGCAAGTATCGCGAGCATACCGCCGCCGGCTGCCGCAGCCGCGGTGTTGTCATCCGCATTGGCAAACGCGATTGTAAACAGTGCGATCAGCGCAACGATCACGCTGCCTGCACCGGCAATCAGCGAAAGCAGCATTGCCGTATAGATTCGTTTGACGCCTTTTGCGGCGTTGGGAAAGGTCATGTTATCGACTCCTTTTTAATGTTTTTTCAATTCAATTGTAGCATAGTTTAAACAGAAAATCAATCTGTTTTCGGATTGTGACGTATATAAAACTACATACAGAAAAGTACGGATAAGAATGCGTTTTATTAACGCTCTCCGATTGAAACATGGTCGTTTAGCGTCGCAGCTAAAGCTGCTTCCTCAAACTCCCTGTTTCGGCTCTTCCTCGAACTCCCTTCATCCGCCACCGGCGGCGGTCGTTCTCGTCACTTTAGATTCCCAATCCGCTTAGCCAAAAAGAAAAAGACGCCGTTGGGCGTCCGTCATAAAGAGGTTTACAGACCGAAAGAGTATTTTCTCTTTCGGTCTGTTCCGGATTTGTCTTTACAAATCCTATGCTCGCTACATCCTATGACATATCTCTTGACTATTAAATAATAAAATGCTAAAATGTAAGTGCCAAATACATCACAAATGAATATTTAACGCGAGTAGAAGTATGCTATTTTTATCTCTTGATAAAAATGCATGCTCTTAATTGCATACTTTTACCGCGTGTATTATATGTGATGTGTTTGGCGACAGTTAGAGCTGCGTTTTTGGCGCACAGTTCTGACTGTGCGCATTTTTATTATTGAAGGGAGAATTATTATGAAATGTCCGAATTGCGGAGCAGAAATCAACAACTCTAAATATTGTGAGTTTTGCGGTTCACAAATTACTGCCGATATGCAGAAAGAGCAGGAATTGCTAAATAAAAGCGCTTGCCCAAAGTGTGGAAGTACAAATATCAAATTTGCTCGAGAAAAAATAGGCGAGTCAAAAGGAAAAAGAGGCACACAAATCATACGCACAACAACAGGTGTATGCAACGATTGTGGTTATACTTGGCAAACTCAGGATGCTCCAAAGAAAAAGAAAACATGGCTTTGGGTGCTCGGTTGGATTTTTATCTTCCCTGTACCTCTTACAATCATTTTACTTCGTAAAAAAGACATGAATAGTATTCTTAAATACGGGATTATTGCTGTTGCGTGGATCGTTTACTTGGCTATTGGGTTTAGTGGTGCTGGAAATAATGCCGACAACACAACAATGGATCCAACAGCAGAAACATCTGTTATTTCAAGTACAGAGAATGAACAAACGACAACCGAAATAACAACGGCACAGATAACTGAGACTAAAAATACTATTGAAATTATTGACGGCCAAAAAGGTGAGTACGGAAAAGAAATAACAATGAGTGCGGGAACGGATGGCGAGGAAAAACTTATTGTTTATTATGTACCTGCAGGAAAATATATTGTTAAAAATCTTGGCAATTATAAGACGCAAGTTTCAGTTTATGAGGGATTTGAAAAGAATAGTGAAACAGGATATGACGAATACACCAACACAGGTAACATTGTTGTTCTTGATGTAAATGGTAAAGATGAAATTGAAGTTCCTGATGGTTGGTTTATTGAAATTCATGGAGAGCACATTTTACTTACCGAAAAATGATATAATAGTTGCATAAAAACGGGGCTGGCTCAAAAGTGAAAAAGAGCCAGCCTCATAATTACTACAGAAAATAAT
>CAMHCD010000153.1 GCA_946183545.1 uncultured Clostridia bacterium | reverse complement strand
AGCTGACCTTGGCGATCAGTTCGTCGGGAGTGTCGCCGCTTTCACGCAGCATTGCCGCAGAGCCCTCAAGCGTAGCGCAGATAAGCTGCATAGCGCTGTTGTAATCTATACCCTGAGACTGCGCATAATCCGCCATTGCCTTTGCAAACAGATATATATACGCAGGGCTGCTGCCGTTTACGGCAATGATCTCGTTCATGTGATCCTCGGTAAAGTACGCGCAAACTCCGCTGCCGGCGAACATATTATAAATGATATCGCGGTCCTCTTCCCCCATGTTTTCGGAGGGACACAGCGCGCTGGCGCCTTTCTTAAGCAACAGCGGTGTATTGGGCATAACGCGCATTACGGGACAGTCGCACTCCAAAGCGCTCTGTACATAAGCTATGCTGATGCCTGCGGCGATCGACACAAAGGTTTTTTGAGGCGTAACGCTTTGCTTTACGCCCTCGAGCACCTCCGCGTAATGCTGCGGCTTTACCGCAAGCACGATAATGTCGCACTGCTCGACTACCTCTGAGCCTGACGAACAGGGAGTTACTCCGAGCGCACAAACATTGTTCAGCTGCTGTTCGCTTACGTCAAAAACAAATATATTTTTTTCGTTGTCATTTTGAGCGAGCAAGCCCTTTATGATGGCGGTCGCCATGTTGCCCGCGCCGATAAATCCTATTTTTTTCATATTACATTTCCTTTGATCAGCTGATTCCGATCCTGCTGTATGAACCGCAGGTGTACTGGAAGTGATATTTATTGTTTCTTCCGTCCAGCTCATAGTCGCCGTAGAGGAACATTTCGACCTCGTCAACACGGCGGTAGAGCAGACCCCACCAGCAGTCGCCGCTGGCGTGGTGATATTGCAGGAAGCGGTTTGTGAAGGTCGCTTTATTGATATTGTTCAAATCTCTGGTGCCGCCGCTTGCGGTAGCATAGATCGAATAAATATATCCGGTGGTTCCGTTACTCAGCTTGATTTTGTACCAAGCGCTGTTGTACAGCTTAGCGTCCACAAAGGTGAACTTGGTGTTAACAGCCATATTGGTAACGATGCCGTAGTTTGTACCCGCGCCGCTTCTGAGGTTAACGGCTGACGCGTTGACATAACCGTCGCCGCCTGCCTTTGGAGTACCGCCGGTGCCTGTGTTAAGAAGAACCGAGGACAGAGTGGAATCGTTTGAGATAGCATACGCGCCGACGTTATAAGCAAAGCATACAAGCGCGTCAAACTGCTGCTGATTGAACTTTATGCTGTTGCCCGTCAGGAATGCATTTGTCCTTGTGGTGTAACCGCCTGTGTTAACGGTCTGAACAAGATATGCGTAAGCTTCGCTCTTGTTGAGGTGGTTGTAGAACTGCTCGTTTGTCAAAATGACCTTACCGTGACCGATGGTCGGGTCGGAGGTGATAGAGTCGGGAGTCAGATCGGACAGGAAGCCCTCATACTGCGAAATGATGTTGATAACAGCATCGCTGGCTCTTCTCTCGCCCGTTACGGTAGTGGTGGTGTTGGTGGCGTTGGTAACGAACACCTCCGCCTCGCCGTTGACAGCAGTGGTCAGATAAGAGGTCGAGGTCTTGTATTTTGCGTATGCCTTGACCTTCCATTTGCCCGACGCGTCAAGCTTACGGCTGCCTGACCAAACATAGGTGCTGCCTACCTGCTCCTTGCTTGTTGCCTCAACGGTATAGGATTTGCTGCCGTTGCTGACCTCAAAGCGAACCGCGATACGGTCGGTGTCGGTAATAGCCTTAAAGGTAACGTTGGAGTTCTTGGGCGCAGAGTTTGGTGAGGCGTATACAAAGCGGATATTATCTCTGCCGACTACCTGAATAAGACAGGTCGCGGCACCGTAGGAGGTGTAGGCGGTGATGGTAACATAACCGTTTGACTTTGTATCTACAATACCCTTGCTTACGGTAGCTATAGCATTGTTGGAGCTCTTCCAGCTGACTCCGCTTGTGGTGGACTTGAGCAGCACGGATTTGCCTCTTCTCATGTTGCTGATAGAGGTCTCGGAAATGTTTACAGACGAGCCCGATTTTACGGTGATCGTACAGGAAGCCGAATTGTCGGACGAAGCCGCCTTGATTACCGTGGAACCGCTTGCCTTTGCGGTAACAACACCGTTTTGATCGACCGTAGCTACCGAAGTTTTGGAGCTTGTCCATTTTACGGAGCTTGCGCCCTTGGCGGTGATGGCAAACTTATTGCCCACATATATGGTCTGGCTTGAATAGTTAAGGGTTACCTTACCCGAGGACGGCGTGGAGGATGAACCCGAGCCGGAAGATGAGGAATCCATTGTTACATAGTCCTTGATAACATAACCCGTCTTGCCGTCATTCAGCTTGACGTTATACCAGCTTGAATTATACAGCTTGGTGCTGATGAATGTAAACTTGGTGTTGATGCGCATCGTGGTGACAATGCCGTAGTTTGTTCCGGCTCCCGAGCGCAGATTGACATAATCGGCGTTGATATGACCGGTCTCCGCTTTTGCCGCCTCGGTAGCTTTTGTGGTAGCCTGAGTTGCCTTGGTAGCCGGCTGAGTAGCCTTTGTAGCCTGAGTTGTGGGCGTGCTTGTAAGGGTGACGTAGGTCTTCATTACATATCCGGTCTTGCCGTCGCTGAGTTTGACATTGTACCAGCTTGAATTATAAAGCTTTGTACTTATCAAGGTAAGCTTGGTGTTGACGCGCATGGTTGTGACAATGCCGTAGTTTGTACCGGCTCCCTTACGCAGATTGACGTAGTCATCGTTGATGTAGCCCGATGTTGAGGTCGTGGTCGAGGACTCCGTAGCCTTGACATAGTCCTTGTGTACGTAACCTGTTTTGTTTGTTTTAAGCTCTTTGATTTTGTACCAGTTGCTGCTGTACAGCTTTCCGTCTATAAACGTGACCTTAGTGTCTCTGGTCATGGTGGTGACAACGCTGTAGTTGGTGCCGGCGCCCGAACGCAGGTTAACATAACCGGCGTTGGCTATCACGCCCGAGCCGTTGGCGACAGGCGTTGCCGCGGCATCCGCGCCGAACATCTGCACGCCGACCAAGACCATGGAACCGACCATCACCAAGGTCAAAGCGATACACAACACTCTGGCAAATACGTTTGTTTTCAATTTTCTCACACTCCTGTTTAAGCATTTTATAACTTTATGAGTTTATGTATTTAATATATCATAACCTGCCGAACAGCTTTTGGCGCAGATTCCTGACGTATGTGCCGACAAACAAGGTCAGCGCAAGATCATACAGCAGGAAAAGCAGATTGCCGAATAACAAAAACACTGCCGGAAGATATATGCCAAACAAGGTAAACTCCTCCGCCTTTACGGAAAGGAGAGATATAGCGATAAAGAACGACGCTACCGCCGCGGCGTTGAACACCGCAAGCTTTACAACGTACTGAACCGCCTTGCTTTTTATGAACCGCTCTATAGGGTTCTTTACAATGGGATAGTAGCCGAAGATGGCTATGAAATACAGCACCGCCTCCTTGTCTGCCGCAAAGAGAGCTGCCAAAACAGAAACAACGCCGAAAACACCGAGCGCCCATTTCCACCCGAATTCCAGCATTATTACTATCGTTAACGCTCCGGCAAAGCAAGGGAACGCATAGGTGCCCACAGGGATGATGCCCGTCAGCATCAGAAAAACGACCTCAAGCGCCGCTATGACCGCGGATAAGGCTATTTTAAAGCTCGGCTTACCTGTTATTCCGCGCATATCAACTACATCCTCTGCAACAGTCGCACAGGCAGTCAATGCACATGATCGTGGTGCAAATGTCACAAACGGAACAGCCCATGCCGCCCATGTTATTCTGCGTATTGTAGCCGCCGTAATTGTAATTGCGCTGGGCGTTCATGTTATTGCGCGCCGCGTTATACTCAGGGTTGTTCGGATCCATACTGCATGCCGTGTTGAAGTAAGTGTTTGCCTGATCGCTCCATCCCTTTCGGTAAGCGCACATGCCCTTAAGATAATACCACTCGGCGGTACGGCTGCTCTCGGGTGTACTGTCCAGGATACTCTCTGCTTCGGTAATCATATTCCTCTGAATATAGATGCGCACCTGATAGAACTGTGTGTTTGAAGTATTGCCGGTGTAGCTGTAAGAGCCGGTGCCGCCCGTGGAGCCTGTGCCCTTGCCCTTTTGACGCATCTGATTGATCGCGTCGTAAGCTTCGTTGACTTCCTTCATTTTTTGCTCTGCTACATCCGCAAGAGGACTGTCGGCATAGTTGTCGGGATGGTACTTCTTTGCAAGCTCGCGGTA
>CAMHCD010000152.1 GCA_946183545.1 uncultured Clostridia bacterium | reverse complement strand
AGCCGCCTGTGGGCTTGGTAGCTGTGGTAGCTGTGGTAGCTGTGGTGGGGTCGTTGGAACCGCCGCCGGTGTAGTCACCCCAGCTGTTGCCGCTGAGCGAATAGATCTTGTTGGCGCCGGGATAGGACATGTCGCCTGTCTGGTTGCCTTGGCCGCCGCTGCCGTTGTTGAAGATGATGTTGTTAAAGTCCCCTGACAGTGTGTAGGAATAAACGTTATCCTTTACCTTAGTCATGGGCTTTCCGGGCCAGTCGCCGTTATTGCCGCTGTCATTCCACATGTAGCAATAAACGGTTGACCAGCCGTTGTCGAGCGTGACATACACCTTGTCGCCGGAAGACGCAAAGGCGCTGACGGTACCCACCATCATGGCAGTCACCAACAGAGCCACGCACAGAACGATGCATAAAATCTTGTGCGGATTCTTTACCATAAAATGTTCCTCCAAACTTTTTTTATTTTTTGAAATAGTAGCTCTACTACTCCATACTTACTATTAAATAATACTATAAAGAAAAAAATTCAATTTTCCTTTTTGGAATTTTTTCGATTTTTCAGTGCCGAAATTTCGGGGTCATTTTTGGGCATAATGCATAATCCTTTTTAATGAGTGGAAAATTGAAAATTGAAAATGGAAAATTATGGTCGGGTAGATAGTTTTTTTGAGAGTTTAGAGTTGAGAGTTGAGAGTCGGTCGGTAGACAGGTTGATTTTGCAGAAACGAAAAGCTCCCGACCGTATTAATATAAATACAGTCGGGAACCGTTGTTTTTTATTTTGCCGCGCTGTCTGCACGACCTTCATTGTTAATTGTTAATTGTTAATCGTTAATTATAAATTATTAATCATTCACTTCTTAACTCTCTCCCAATACTGCCTGAACGCCTGCTCGTTTTTATTGTCGCCGAAGGTGTAATATGACTTGTTTTTGAGCGCGTCGGGAAGGTATTGCTGGGGCGTATAATGGTTGGGGAAATCGTGCGGATACAGGTAATGCTGCCCCTTGTCGGGGTTATCCGCGCCGTCGTAATGCTTGTTTTGAAGTTGACGCGGTATGGGGCCGCTCACGCCGCGGCGGATGTCGCTCAGCGCTGCGTCCATAGCCAGATACGCCGAGTTGGATTTGGGAGCGTTGCAGACCATTACGACCGCGTCGGCAAGCGGGATCCGCGCCTCGGGCAGCCCGACCGCCTGAGCGATGTCAACGCATGACTTGACTATCGGGATGATTTGAGGATAAGCCAGCCCTACGTCCTCGCAGGCGCACACCATAAGACGTCGGCACGCTCCGGGAAGGTCGCCCGCCTCCAGCAGCCTGCCGAGGTAATGGAGCGCCGCGTCCGGGTCGCTGCCGCGCATACTTTTTTGGTACGCGGAGAGGATGTCGTAATGCTCGTCGCCGTCCCTGTCGTAGCGCATGGCGCTTTTCTGAACAAGCTGTTCTACTGCCTCGTCGGTCACTATCCTGCGGGCTCCGTCGCTGTCGGCAGCCAATACGCACAGCTCGACCGCGTTCATCGCCTTACGCACGTCTCCGCCGCAGCCGAAGGCTATCCTGCGCACACAATCGCCGGAGATCTCAATGCTTATCCCCTGCTCCTCTTCGAGCAGACTCACCGCGCGGCGAACGGCTTTTTCGACCTCCTGAGGCGAAACGCTTTTGAACTCAAACACCGTTGAGCGGCTCAAAATGGCGTTGTACACATAAAAGTACGGGTTCTCCGTGGTGGACGCGATCAGCGTTATGCTGCCGTTCTCGATGAACTCGAGCAGCGTTTGCTGCTGCTTTTTATTAAAATACTGGATCTCGTCCAAATACAGCAGGATCCCGTTCAGCCCGGAAAAGGTGTCAAGCTGCGCCACTATAGCCTTGATGTCGGCGGTAGAGGCGGTCGTGCCGTTGAGCTTTTTGAGCGTTTTATTCGTTTTTTCGGCTATGTAAGCGGCAAGCGTGGTTTTGCCCACGCCGGAAGGACCGTAGAAGATAAGGTTGGGGATCTCGCCGCCCTCGATTATCCTGCGAAGCGGCTTGCCCTCCCCTATCAAATGCTCCTGCCCCACCATGTCGTCGAGCGACTTGGGGCGGAACCGGTCGGCAAGAGGTTTGTTCATGATTTAAACCTATTATTCGTAAAGCGGATATTTTTTGCAGATGGCTTCTACGCCGGCTCTTACCTTTTCCTTGCTGTTTTCGTAATCGTTGAGCACGAGCGTGATGTATTCTGCTATAAGATCCATATCATCCTCTTTAAGACCTCTGGTGGTCACGGCTGCAGTACCGATACGCACGCCGCTGGTAACGAAGGGAGAACGCGGCTCGCCGGGGATGGTGTTCTTGTTTACGGTGATGTAGCAGTCGTCCAGACGCGCCTCCAGCTCCTTGCCGGTAACGTCGGTGTCGCGCAGGTCAAGCAGCATAACGTGGTTGTCGGTGCCGCCGGAAACCAGCTTGCAGCCGCGCTTGAGCAGTCCGTCGGCAAGCGCCTTGCAGTTTGCTACGATCTGCTTGCCGTACTCCTTGAACTCGGGCTTGAGCGCCTCGCCGAAGCATACTGCCTTTGCCGCGATGGTGTGCATAAGAGGGCCGCCCTGAGTACCGGGGAAGATCGCCTTGTCTATAGCCTTGGCAAACTCCTCGCGGCAGAGGATAAGACCGCCTCTGGGTCCGCGCAGGGTCTTGTGGGTGGTGGTGGTTACAAACTCGCAGTAAGGAACGGGGTTGGGATGAACTCCGGCTGCTACCAAGCCTGCGATATGCGCCATGTCTACCATCAGATATGCGCCTACAGCGTCTGCGATCTCGCGCAGCTTTGCAAAGTCGATGACGCGCGGATACGCGGATGCGCCGGCAACGATCATCTTGGGCTTGCACTCCTTGGCAATCTCCATTACCTTGTCGTAGTCGATGCGGTGGGTCTCGCTGTCAACGCCGTAGGGTACGAAGTTGAAGTATTTACCGGAGATGTTGACGGGTGAACCGTGGGTAAGATGGCCGCCCTCGTTGAGGTTCATGCCCATTACGGTGTCGCCCGGCTCGAGCATTGCGAAATACACAGCGGTGTTTGCCTGAGCGCCGGAGTGAGGCTGAACGTTGGCATGCTCCGCGCCGAACAGCTCGCACGCGCGCTGACGGGCGATCTCCTCAACCACGTCTACGCACTGGCAGCCGCCGTAATAGCGCTTGCCCGGATAACCCTCGGCGTACTTATTGGTCAGGTGACTGCCCATTGCCGCCATAACAGCAGGTGTAACGATGTTTTCGCTGGCGATCAGTTCCAGATTGCGGCGCTGTCTTTTGAGCTCGTCCTCCATGGCGTTGCCAACGGCAGGATCGTACTCCATTAAATACTCCAGAGCTGCAATATTCGTTAATTTACTCATTTTTGACTTCCCCTTTTTCTTATCTTTCTTTTTCTATTATATGGTATCGCGGCGGACTGTGCTTGAATGTCCGCGCGTTTTATAACAAATCAAATGCTGTTTCTCAGCCGTATCAGATCTTCTAAGGTCTCGATCCGCCCTGCCTCGTTGCGCAATGCCGCGGCTCCCTTCATGCCCTTAAAATATCCGACCACAAGCTTGCGCGCCTGACGGATAGCTATGTATTCGCCCTTGTAGCGCACCATGTCGGAAACCTGACTGACCATGGTGTCGAGCTTTTCGTCAACAGAGGGAGTGTACATCGGCGCGTCGGGGTTTTCGAGATAGGCGTTGATCTGCGCAAACAGCCACGGGTTGCCGAGGCTTGCCCTGCCGACCATTACAAAATCACATCCGGTCTGCTCCATTACCGCCTTTGCCTTTTGAGCGCTGTCGATGTCGCCGTTGGCTATGACGGGGATGCTCACGGCTTCCCTCACCTGACGTATGATATCGTAATCCACCGGCGGCTTGTAGTACTGCATGCGCGTTCTGCCGTGCACGGTAACTGCCGCGGCGCCTGCCTGCTCGCAGATTTTTGCGACCTCGACGGCGTTGACGTTTTGGTCGTCCCAGCCCTTGCGGAGCTTTACCGTAACGGGCACGGGGCTTACACTTGTTACCGCGTGTACGATCTCGCCGCAAAGCTCAGGTTGTTTCATCAGCGCGCAGCCGCTGCCGTTGCCGCTGATTTTGGGAGCGGGACAGCCCATGTTGATGTCGATAAAATCGGGCATATTCTCCGCCGCGCGCTTGGCGGCGTCAGCCATACACTGAGGATCGTCGCCGAATAACTGTATTCCGCAGGGACGCTCCGAGCCGGATATCTCCATAAGAGATCGGAAGAGCACACGTCTGAACTCCAGTC
>CAMHCD010000151.1 GCA_946183545.1 uncultured Clostridia bacterium | reverse complement strand
GAAGCGGCGATGGAGTAGCTTACATCATTCACTCTAAAGCCGAGCGCAAATGCAACGTCGTCGATCGTTTTCTGATCAAGCGCGTCTGCCGCGTCCTTCAGAAAATCCGTAAACATGCCGAGCTTGGTTTTTCCTTTGGGAACCACCTCGCCTGTTACCTTGCCCGACGGGGATATGGTCAGCGGAATACCGAACTGTTCCGGGTCGGCGTTCTTCCACTTTGCCTTTAATACAATTTTGTTGGAGTCGGACGGCGCTGCGGTTATTTCCTGATCCGGCGGACAATACGCTGTGTCGCCAATGCAGGGATTGCCGATCAACAGTTTATCGGTCTGCATTTCTGTGTTGGTCATGAAAACGCAGATGTAGTTTTTGCTGTCGTCAAAGCTAAAGCCCTTTGCGTCAAGGTCGAACGACCATATGCCGTTTCCTTCATCCGTCATTTTGCCTCTTTTTGAGCCCCACGGGATCATTACCTCATTGTCATCCATGTTGTAAAGATACAGTCTGACGTCTGAAAAATCCTTCCAATTGTCGGGTACTTCAAAATAGATCTTGTCGGGGGTTGGCTCCGCCTCATTTGTACGGTATTTTTTTGTAAAGTTACCGATAACTATTTGACCGTCGGAATTATAGACGGTGCCGAAATCATCAACCCTTGCGCCGCCGGAGTAGGAGCCGTCCTCGTTTTGAGTAACGCCCTCCATCCTGAGCGCCATATCCTTTGAAGGCCACATGCCGTATTCGCCGTTGCCGTACATAAAGTAAAAGCTGCCGTCATACATCGGCTTGTTCATTGGGTACTCAATGTGATCAGGATCGAGGTCAACGACGTAAACCATGTTTTGATAGTTAAAAACGATTCCGAGGCAGTCATTAAGGTCAAGGAAAAAGTTCTTGCCGTAGTCTCCGAATTCGTCGCTGAAATCAATTTTAGCCGCGTTTTGGGGGTCGGTAAAAGCATTGTAAACGTCGCTTGAAAAACAGTCGAAGCCCGGAGCGTCAACGTCAAAGCCAAGCTGCTTTGCCGCCTTTGTCCACATGTACTCCCAGAATTTTTCAGAATAAACGTCGTTTTCGTCTATGGCGCAATAAGCTGTGAATACGGTTTTGCACTGTATCGAGTCAAGAAATACCTCTGAGGTAGTGTCGGTTCCTCCGTCAACGTAGTTGTTGAATATGATATTTTCCGTTTCCTTGGGCGCGTTTACGCTCCAAAGGTTCTCGTATCCGTCCTCCTTGTCCAGCTCGTAGCCCGGCCAGCCGCGTTCAAATACGTTATCCGGAGCATCGGGACCCGACCACCAGTAAACGCCGGGTACGTCGTTGTTCTCCTCTGTTGAGTCATTTTCCCAGCCCCACGGCTTGGCAAAGTAATACTTGTAGGTCTCAACGCCCTCGGACGGCGTGTAGGTGCCGTGACCGACGGGAGCCGCTGCGGCATGGAGAACGCCGCCTCCGACCATCGTGAACGCCATCACTGCGGAAAGCGACAGCGCGGTAAGTCTTTTTTTCATTGGATTTGCCTCCTTGATTAAAAATGTTTTTTGCAAAAAAGGGTTACTGTGACCCTGCTCTGTGATTATAATAAAACAGTTGCCCGAAAAAATCAAGCAACTGTTTCAATAATTATCCAATTAAAACGATAATGATTCAACCGGCAGTTTATAATTTATCCCATCGGGAGCTTGTGAATGCATTGTATTTCGCCTTGATGTTGATCGGGATCAGCTAAAATATTTATCGTATTGCTTCCAGCCGGAGGTATAACGCGCCAGAATACCTGCGTCCGCTCCGTTGACCACGCTGTCGCCGTTGATGTCGGCGGCGGTCATGTTCTTGATTTTATCCTCGTATCCCTTCCAGCCTGCGGCAAAGCGGCTTAGAACGCCTGCGTCCGCGCCGTTGACCGTTCCGTCGTTGTTAACGTCGCCTATTGTAATAGCTCCCGGATTGGTGCACTGAGAAAGAATCGTATTTATCATGTTGAATTTGTCAAAATCATAATTGCGTTTGTATATCTCCTGTGCTACTTCATCCTTGGTAACGTTAAGGTTTTTGAGAAATGTGTTGATCTGATCGACAGAGCACATTGCAGGGTTAGCGTAATACTGACTGAGATAATCGGCTATAAAATCAATGTTTTCATAATTGACATTAGCATATGGCACGGTGCTGTTCTCTTTTTTCCAGTTCACATTCATAGTGGTGTTATTTTCTGTTAGTTTAATGATATCTTCCCGATATAATCCTAATTGATTAGCAACGTCATCAATTAGTTGCTGTTCGGTTTTTCCGGTTTTTCGAGAGGCTGTGTTTGCTCGATAGATAAAACTTGATAGCTGGGCTTGTTTTGTTTGACCATTAAGCAACACAGTACCCCAAACTCTGCCGTAATCATCAATCTCCAACGGTCTTCCATATATAGTTGAATCAGCTGATTGCCATCTTGCATCATAGCCAAGGTAATTATCATGCTCTCCGCAAATAACTGTATCGCCAATACATTCCTCGCCTATTATTAGTGAACTTGTTCGATTGGTTGAGTTAACAGTAACAGCTATTTCAGATGGTGCCGTAGGCGATTCATTGTTTGTTGTTGAGCTTTCAGGATTTGATTCCTGCATTAAGAATGAACAAGCAAATTGTATGTCTTTTGTGAGTTCTATATTCTTTCCTGTAAAATCGAACGACCAAAGATTGTCACCCTCGTTATTCATTTGGCTTGCGTTGGAATCCCATGAAATAACCTCAGTCTGATTATCAAAATCCTTAAGTGCAAATAACACCTTAGTGTTATTTCCTAACGTGTCCGGTAATCTAAAGTAGATTTTTCCCTCGGTAAATTGTTCAGCTGATGAGGGATAACGCAAATATGGTACGGTGGATTTTTGTTCTTTCCAAGAATAAGTCACCCCACTTTCATTAATGGCTTTCACTATGTCTTCACGATAAAGTCCGAATAAAATAGCTGTATCATCAATGGTCTGTTGTACAGACTTGCCGTTGAACTTAATAGCGTTGTTAACGCCCTTCTTACCGGTATCCTTCAGGAAGGTAAGGAAGAGGTCGTACTTGGACTGACCTGCGGGCAGAGCGGAACCAACGATGTTACCGATAGAAGTGATTGCAAGCGGAACGCCCCATCTGCTGGAATCAGCGTTTCTCCACTTAACTTCCCAGCTCTTCTTGTTGGAGTCCTCGGTGTTCTCGATCTTGTTGTTTTCACCTGTGCAGTATGCGGTGTCGCCTAAGCAGGGATTACCAATGTACATGTCGCAGGTCTGAGCCTCAGTGTTGGTAAGGAAGATACAGGCATAGGTTTTATTGTCGCTTAGGGTATACCCATTAGCGGCTAAATCAAACGACCATCTTCCGTCATATTCTTTTGTCATTTTACCTTTCTTGGAGTTCCAGGGGATAAGTACATTGCCGCCTACCTCATATAGATAAAGTCGGATGTCCTTGTAGCTGTACCACCATGAGGGTGCCTCAAAGTAAATCTTAGTATCACCGTCAATAACCGTGTAATCGGGAGGAGTAACAGGTTCATCGGGAGTAGCAGTGCCGTTTGTGAAGTATTTTTTCGTAAAGTTGCCGATAACGATTTGACCATCGGCGTTGTACACTGTGCCGTATCTGTCAACCCTTGCGCCGCCGGAGTATGTTCCGTCGCCATTGTCGGTAACGTCCTCCATCTTTAATGCAAGCTCTTTTGTCGGCCACATGCCGTATTCGCCGTTGCCATAGTAGAAGTAGAACTCACCGTCGTAAGCGGGCTTACCGCCGGGGATAAGGTCTTCGTTAATAGTCTTGGTGTGAGCGGGATCGAGGTCAACAACATAAACCATGTTCTGGAAGTTCATTGCCAGACCGGATTCGCACTCGAGATCGGCATAAAAGTTCTTGCCGTACTCGCCGAACTCGTCGCTGAAATCGATCTTATCAGCATTAGCAGGATCGATCATAGCTTCGTATACTTCGTCGGAAGTGTAGTCAAAATTGGAATCGTCGGTGTCAAAGCCGATCTGCTTAGCAGCCTTAGTCCACATGTACTCCCAGAATTTCTGAGAATAGGTGTCAGCGTTGCCTTCGTTGTAAAACTCAACATTTTTGTTCCGGCACTGCAGAGCATCCTTAAAGATGTCCAAACCGGGATTCATACCACCGTCGAGGTAATTGTTGAACACGAGGATGGAAGCAAGCTTAGGAGCGTTGATACTCCAGAGGTTGTCGAGCTCAGCTTCCTTGTCCATCTCGTAACCGGGCCAACCCCAACCGAACTTGGTGTCAGGATCATCGGGAGCAGACCACCAGTATACACCTGCTACGTCGTTGTTCTCGTGAGTTGAATTGTTGATCCAGCTGCCGGGCATAGCAAAGTAATACTTGTAGGTCTCAACGCCCTCGGACGGCGTGTAGGTGCCGTGAC
>CAMHCD010000150.1 GCA_946183545.1 uncultured Clostridia bacterium | reverse complement strand
CTTGTTTTTTTGCTGTTGAGTGTGCCTTCCTTTGACCATTTGGTCTGCAAAAACTGCGGAATACCAACGGTAGCGGTGGACTCTGTGCGGAAGTCAGGCAGACCTGCAAGGCAGCCCGTTACCTCGCCGCCGCCCTCTTCATAACCGGGCAGACCGGAACGGATCCACGAAGGACCCCACCATTTGCCCCAGTCGGACGCGCTGGAGGCATAGTCGATGCAGGAGTGGAAGTCATTTGCATTTGTCAGCCTGTACTTATACTGCTGATAACCTGATTTCAGTGTACCGTAGCCGTAGGACTCCATATCGAGCAGGTTGTTGTAACCCGCATGGTTCATAACGATATCCATTACCACGCGAATGCCGTGCTTATGCGCAGCGTCTACCATCGTTTTGAACTCCTGCTTTGTACCGAAGTTTGCGTCGGTCTCGGTGTAGTCCAAAACATAGTAGCCGTGGTAAGAATAGTGTGCAAAGTGCTGAGGAGAAGTGTTTTCGCCCGAGGTAACATAACCGTGGATCTGCTCGTAGGGAGCTGTGATCCAAAGTGCATTGGTACCGAGCTTGTCAAAATAGCCCTCGTTGATCTTCTGGGTCAAACCCGCGAAGTCGCCGCCGTGGAAGGTACCGGGCGCAGTGTTCCATCCACTGAGCGCGTTGCCGTTTTGGTCAAGCGCTCTGCCGTAGCTGTGGTCATTTGATTTGTTGCCGTTGTAAAAACGGTCGGTCATCAAAAAGTAAACGTTAGCGTTATCCCACGAAAAGTCGGACGGGCTTTCTACCTTACTGACGCCGACTGATTCCTCTGCGGTCGTAACTGCATTTGCGGGCATGATCGCAAACACCGACAGCAGCATAGCCAGACACAGCAATACGGATACTGTTTTCCTGTTCATTGTCAAAACTTCCTTTCTTTTTTTGATTTCTCAATGTGCTTATGTACGGAGGGTGGCAAATCACCCTCCTCTTCCATCTTAATTATACCAAAGCCGGACAAAATTTCAATAGATTTTCCTGTAGTTATCAAAAATCTTTGTTAGAAGTTTAATGTCTTAATAGAATAATATTTGATGATTATACACATATTGCGTCGATGAATAACAAAAAACAGTTATTATTGCTCAAAAGTTCCTGTCAAATCTTCATACGCTTCCTCGGCATAGTCCGTCTTAGGCGCTGCGGGAATGGCTCCGGTCATTTCGTTAGCCAACATCACCTGCACCGAGGGTTCAAATTCGGGATCATACACGCCGTTGTACCGTTTGGTGCGCTTGGGCAGATGGATAGCTTTGCCGATCGGCTGTCTTTTTCTTTTCAAAATAAAACACCTCCGCAGGTAGTATTCCATGCGGAGGTGAAATTATCAGAATTCTGTTATTATTCCGGCAAGATATCTCTGGACTGCGGTCGCGTCCGAAATATCCACATTGCCATCGCCCGTAACATCGGCGGCGGATAGCTGTTTTTCGCTGAGCGTCAGCATTCTTGCAACGTACTTCTGCACGGTCGTCACATCGTTGATGTTGACAATGCCGTCCAAATTAACATCGCCCTTTTCGCCGATCGCAACAAAGGGGATATTTTTTTTATCGGCGTATTGCTTGATTTTGCTGTCGCTGAAACCGTATATTGTAAAACTCGCGTTGCTCGGGAGCGGAGCGGACAATACGTCTACGCTTGTATCAGATGAATATACTACCACCTGCTTCAAATCATTGCAGCCCTTCAGCAGCAGATTGGTCAGCTTATTAACACCGTCCTCTACTACAAGCTTGGTCACATCAGTACCCCACGGACGGTCAGAACCGCTGAGGGTGGTGTAGACCCGCGGACTGCCCTTGCCGAACAGCGTCAGCGTAGTACCGTCAAGCCGCCATTTAACATCGCCTGTATTGCCGCCGATAACAACAAACGGAATGCTGTTGTTTTTGGCGTATGTCTTTGCCTTGGAGCCGTCATACCCGTACTCCAGGGCGTAGGCTTCCGCCGTGGAGCCGTCGTAGCCGTAGATAGTCAGGTCGCAGCCGTCAAAAACATTATCGCCAAAGGCGGTGACTGCATAAGAAAGCTCAATCTTATCGAGAGAAGTACAGTTCGCGAACGCGCTGCTGCCTATGCTCGTAACGCTCTCGGGAACAGACACAGAGCTCAGCGCGGTGCAGCCGTCAAAGGCGTGCGCCGATATAGAGACCGTGCCATCCTTAATGCGAGCCTGTTGCAGAGTCTTACCCTTGCCGGCGTAGGCGACCTTGCCGATGTATACAACGCCGTCGGACTGCCTGCCAAACCACGCGGTACCGCTCACGGCGTTTGCGCCTACAGATTTCAGAGTTTCGGGAACTGTGATTTTACTTAGCTTGTCACAGCCGTCAAACGCCTGTGCGCCGATATGCGTCACGCCGTCCTCGATCACCACGGAGGTAATGCTCGTACCCCACGGAGCAGGATGGTCGTCGTCATAATCCGCCATCGCGCCCTCGCCTCGGATCGTCAGCTCCGTGCCGTTGAGCCGCCACACGCAGTCGCCTGTAACGTCGATAGCTCCAAAGGGGATTCCCGCCTCATTAGCAAATTGATGTGCCACACTGTCCTTGTAGCCGTAGATCACAAGATTTGTGCCTCTGTCAAACGCATGGGAGGCGATCGAAGTCACACTCTCAAGTATAGCAACAGCGATCAAAGACGGACATTTTGTAAACGCGTCGCCGCTGATGCTCGTCACGCCGTCGGGGATCAATACCTCAGTCAGTGACGAACATTCACTAAACGCCTCATTACTGATTTTTTTGAGACCATTGCCGATACGCAGCTCTTCAAGCGACGCACAGTCCTTAAATGCGTAGGATCCCATGGTGGCAAGACTGTTGGGAAGGATCGCCTTTGTCATTCCTGTACAGTGGATAAAAGCGTAATCTCCGATTTCGGTCACGCCCTCCGGAAGGATGACCTCATTAAGCGAGTCGCAGTCGCCAAAAACGTATGAGCCGATCGATCGCAGACTTGCCGGGAAGTCGCAGCTGCTAAGCGCATGGCAACCGCGGAACGCGTCGTATTTGATGGAATTCAGTCCGCTGCCGAAATGTACCGTTTCCAGTGCCTTGCAGTATATAAACGCCCCGGCTTCAATGCTCGTTACACTGTCGGGAATGGTGATCTCGGTGAGTGAATCGCTCGAACCGAACGCATAATAGCTGATGGAAAGCAAGCCCTCGGGCAGCGTAACGCTTTTGAGGTGGTACTGCGTACCGCCGAATGAGGTGTTGAACAGGCGGTCTGCCAAATACTTGGTGCCCGGACGGATCGTGACCGACTCAGGCGGTTCGCCCTTATAGTGATAAGCGAGGTCGCCGAGATAGATCATGCCGTCAGGCTGTTCGTTGTACCATTTAGTATTGTGAAAAGCAAGGCCGTCTATCTTAGTACAGCTTGCAGGGATGGCAGGAAGATTGAGCTTGGTATCAGCCGCGAACGCGGACGCGCCTAACTCTGTAAGGTTATCGGGCAGATCGATGTGCTCCAGCGAGGGACAGCTTGAAAAACCGCTGCTGAAAATGCGCGTGACGCTGTTGGGGATATCAACATAAGTCAGGCTACTGCATCCGTGAAAGGTGAAGGAATCAACAAATCCCATTGACGAAGAGAGTTTAGCGCTCTGCAAATCTCGGCAATAGTAAAACGTGTAGTAGTCCAGCCATGTTACGCTGTCGGGCACGTCAACGCTCGTAAGTCCTGAGTAACGGAACGCGCCGGATAAAATCTCCGTCACGCCGTAGGGGATGTCGATCTGTTTCAGCGAGGTGCAATTCTCAAACGCGCCGGCGTTGATCGTGGTCAGCGTAGAGGGCAGAAGCACATTGGTAAGCGATTCGCAGTGCGAGAAGGAATATTTGCCGATCTCAGTAACACCCTCCTCCACCAACACAGTGGTGATGTTCGTACCCCACGGTGCCGGGTCATTGTAATAATCGTAATAGCCCATCCTGCCGTTACCGCTGATGATAAGCGTCGTGCCGTTTTTAGACCACCTGCATTTTCCCGTGGTGCCGCTCGTCGCCGCACTAACCGTCACCGGGAACACCGCCGTCACCGACAGTATCAGCAGTAAGCAAAGCATTATGCTGAGTGTTTTAAGTCCGTATTTCTTTAACATAATATCACCCTTTCAGCAAATATTTTTATATATTTAAACTATACCATATTGAAACAAAAAAGGCAAGTCTTTCATATACAAGGCTGCAAACAAAAACAGCAGAGCATCACGCCCTGCTGTCTAATATAGTAATACGTATTAATTTGAATAAATGGTTGCAAAAAAATCAGTAACACAAAAAAAGCACCGACCAACGTCGATGCTTTGCAAGTACCCTGAAAACTGAATAAAGAGTTGAGAAAAGGAGAAGTAGTAATACTGACTGACCAAAGACAATTAGTAAATTGTGGTCAAGCCCTCGACCTA
>CAMHCD010000149.1 GCA_946183545.1 uncultured Clostridia bacterium | reverse complement strand
AAACGGGCAGGTTTTGTGACCTACCCGTTTATATGTATTATTGAATTTGTTTCGACAAATCAGAACGACGAGGAGCCGCCTCCGCCGCAGCCTCCTCCTCCGCCTCCTCCGCCGCCGAAGCCGCCGCCTCCGCCGCCTCCGCCGCCGGAGCTGACGTGGATGGTTTCGTTACGGACAAGACTCATGTGAAGGTCGCCTGTGATAACAGTGCCGGAGCCTGTAACGCTGGCGTGGCTGTACTCGCGCCGCAGCGGATTGCAACGCTTTGAAAACGCGACGCACAGCGCGATGATAACGCCCGTCATAAGCGCTATAACAGCGTAGCTTGTGTACTTCATGGGCTCGGCTATGCTTTCGCCGCGAATCACCTGATGCATCTGCTCAAACGCTTGTTTGGCGCAGTTGTAATACTCCTTGCGTGTGGCGTAGTCCTTTACGTTGTTGGTGACCGAGCGAGCCACAGACGGGGTGACGCTCTTTAAAATGTCGCCGTACGCCTGAACAGTCAGCTTTCTCACGTTCATGTTGACGCTGAAAATAACAGCGCTGTCGTAACCGAACAGACTGTAGCGCGCCTGCCTTGCCTGGTCAATCTCGTTGGAGGTGTACTCCTGCGTAGTCCAGAACGCCGCGTTGCCGTAGTCTGTGATGGGCTTCATGTCGTCGGCGAGCATATCCGCCTCGGAACCCGAGAGCAGACCGAGCTCGTCGATGATGACTACCCGATAGCCGGTTTCGGGGTTGGTGTACATCACGCCGTCCTCTGCTTCAACAGCGGCTCCGGCGCACATAGCCGAGGACGCGATCAAAGCGATGATCAGCAGCAGCGCCGTACAAAAAGCCAAAAGCTTAGTTTTCATCATACAGCGCTCCCTTCTTGTTGAACTGGGGCAGCGGACGCTTTGCCACCTGCGTTTGGAATCGGATGTGGAAGAGCGCCAGTCCAAACAGCTCGGCTGCGCAGAGGATGCACATTCCGTAGGTGATAAGGCTGTTAGCCAAGTCGAGGAAAACAACAAGCGCGCCTGCCGCAAGGGTGATATACATCAGTATTTTGAGCCACAGCACGCTGCTAAAAAAGCCCTTTGCTTCTGTTACTATGCGCACGCGCAGCAGTGATTCACCGTTTATTTTAAGCTTCCTTACGGCTGAGGAATCCGCAGCCTGAAGGAAGTGTCCTAACAACATCGCCGCGGAGCTTGCAATAAGCACAATGCGTGCCAAGCCCGCGATGTCCTGATCATAAGAGCCGTCGCTCGCCATTGCTATCAGCGAGATAACTCCCACCGCAAGCAAGAGCATATACCCCACGGGTCCCGGAAACTTGCCCTTTTTCTTGGCTCCGGGCTGAGGCTTGTCAACAGTTCGGTTAAATGAGTTCTGCATAAAATACATTCCGCCGCCCATCAGCAAAAGGCATACGCCAAGCGTGGAGTTGGCTTTGACTGAGGGGATAACGCTCATCAGCAGCATGAGCACGGCAAAAACCGCCGCCGCTATACCGAGAGCGGTAAGCAAAATACGCAGCGGACTGAGCGGAAGATCAGCCGCCACCTTGCCTGTTTGACCGTTGACCGCGGCGTAGGTTATATCCTTACCGTTGCGGCAGCTCATGAACCACACCGGGTTAAGACTGCGGCTTACCGAGTGGATCTGAACCGGAGCCTTGCTCTCGTTGCGCTCAAGCGATAGTGAGTTGCTGCGCAGATAATCGTTCATAGACGGAGCCTTAACAACGGATTCCACAGCGTCCTCCTTCATCTCCGCCTCTATCATTTCGTCGTATTCATGGGGATTTACATTGCCGGACTCCGCGTAAAAGCCGCTAAGATAGCCGGGCGCAAAGCCGGTCTGCTTTTGATATTCATACGGCGCTATGCTCTGGCTGAGCTCGTCGTCAAAGCTGAGCGAAGCGTCGTGCGAATAGCCGTCTATCATGCAGTCGGTTTGACCTTTTACGGCGTAGTGAGGAATGTTGTAGGTGTCGTGACTGACGCGCTCGCGCGGTCCCTTTGCGCCTATGCTGAACTGTCCGCGCATCGAGGCACGGTAGCTCCAGTAAGGCATATAAATGCCTCTAAAGCCCTCTATCAGCTCGGGCTTGCTGTACTTGCCCGATACAAAGAACCGCTTTGCTTCCTTGCGGTACGCCTCCTTGCACTGCTCCTTGGTGATCTGAAAAGGAATGATGTGGTCGGGCTTCCATTCCCTGCGCATTTTATCAAAAATCATTGACGCGCCGCCGCAGTACTGACAAAAGCCGACAGCGTCGTTACGGTCGGTGGTGACCAATTCCGCGCCGCATGACGGGCAGGTGTAGACAAAGCAGTTGAACGAGCTTTGCTGAGCGTCGTCGGTGTTGCTGTCGTCGGGCAGCTGCTCGGGAAGATAACGGCTGTTGCAGTGGTCGCATACCATCCTTTGCTCCGCAATGTCAAACCGCAGCCCCGCGCCGCAGGTGGGACATCCTACCATAAAAGCACCTCCTTGGGTTTTTTTATTATTTTATCATATTAAAGCAAAAAACGCAACGGGGTTTGAAGGTAATTAATCATTCACTAAAAATAATTTCCCTCTTGCACAATGTCGAATTTTGCGGTATTATAGAGAAAGCAACTAAGGAGGTTTTAGTATGAAAAGAACATTGGCAATAATCGCAGCTTCCGCCTTGACTTTAAGCGCGGCGATTTCACTGACAGGCTGCGGCGGCGCACAGTCCTCCGCAAGCGAGGCTCAGGCAACCACCGCTGCCGCAACACAGGCGCAGACAGAGGCTACCACCGCTGCCGCCAAAGCAGCGAGCTCAGGCAGCGTATCTGCCGAAGACCTGATTTTCAGCTACAACGGCGCTCAGGTATCGCTCAACCAGAACATGGACGAGGTCATCTCCGCGCTGGGCAAGGCTAAGGACGTCTCCTCTCAGCTGAGCTGTCACGGCGAGGGCGAGGACAAGACCTATACATACGACGGCTTTTCCGTCAACACCTATCCCCTTGAGGGCAAGGATCATGTGCTCGAGGTAGTTGTAACCAAGGAAGGCATCCCCACAGCCAAGGGCGTTCAGGTAGGCGACACCGCCGCCAAGGTAAAGGAGACCTACGGCGACAGCTACAAGGAAGTGGGCATCTACTACGCATATGAAGCAGAGGGCGGCAAGTCGCTGCAATTCATGATCGAAGACGACAAGGTCAAGGAAATCGACTGGTACTACGACGTATAATGAAGCGGAATCTACTGCGCACCGTCAAGGTGCTTTGCTTGCTGCTGGCGCTGGCGCTCACGTTTTTGGCATTGCAGGAGTTTGTGCTGTGCCGCGCCGACCATAACCGCCAGCGGCTAAAGGGCTTTTATTTGGAGGACGGGCAGTCGCTCGACGTTGTGGTGCTCGGTGCAAGCGAGGCTTACTCCGACTTTGCTCCCGGTCATGCCTACAACAAGTGCGGCGTGACGGGCTATGTGTTCGCCACAGCCTCCAACTCCATTTTGAATTACAAAAGCCAGCTCAAAAATATACTCAGCCGCCAAAATCCCGACGTGATAGTGATCGAGCTCAACGGCGCGGTCTACGGCGACGAGGAGGAGGACTACAAGGAAGCCAACCTGCGCAACTACTCCGACAACGTGCCTCTTGACGGCGTTAAGCTTGAGTGGATGCAGCAGAACGTGAAGGAAAATCACGCGGAGTTCCTCTTCCCTATGCTCAAATATCACGGCGTTTGGACGGACTTCCCGGACAACATGCTCTATCAAAAGACCATTTGGCAGGACAAGGCGCGCGGCTACAATTACCTTAAAGGTATTTTGAACGAAACAACGATATTCAAAAGCACTCAGCGCTCTATGAACCGAATTTTGTCAAGATCCGGCAAGAGCAAAAAGCCCCTGACCGCCACCGAGGAACAGGGACTGCGCGACCTGCTGCAATACTGCAAGGATCAAAAGCTGAGTAACGTCGTGTTCGCAAGGTTTCCGCATATTGTGGTGCGCCGCACCTTTGAGCGCTTTGAGCGCGGCAACACGGTGGGCGACATCGTGGCGGAGTACGGCTTTGATTACCTCAACTTTGAGCGCGACTACGACCAAACCGGGCTGAGCGAGCAGACCGACTTCTACAACCTTGACCACCTCAACGTGTACGGACAGAAGAAGTTCACCGAGTACCTGACAAATATCCTAAAGGAGCGCTATTCCCTGTCCGCGCGCAAGCTGACCGAGGCTCAGCAGCAGGAGTGGCGAACCTGCGGCAAGTATTACGACGCGTACTTCCGCTACAGCGACGGGCAAATCAAATCCAACAACCGCCAAGAGCTGAGCGAGGACAGCGAGTTGATCGAAAAGCTGGAAGAAATAACAAATAATTAACGATTAACAATTAACAATTAACAATGAAGGTCGGGCAGACAGCTCGCCATAATAAAAAACAACGGTTCCCGATTGTATTTATAATAATACAGTCGGGA
>CAMHCD010000148.1 GCA_946183545.1 uncultured Clostridia bacterium | reverse complement strand
GAGCAGCACGATGTCGTTTTCCGCTTTCTCTTTGAGCTCTTCAAACTGACCGCAGCCGAAAAAGACTCTGTCGGGGCCTTTTTCGTAGTTGCAAAGATGAAGGTCAAAGTCCCTGAGCCTGTCCTTAGAAAACCTGCTCTTGTCCTTTTTCAGATAATAATGCTTTCTGCCGAGAGCCTCGGTCATCCTTACGGGGATATCAATGTCCGCGCTGCTTATCGTATCGTGCTCCAGCGTAAAAGCGTCATAGCGCAGTCCGGCGTATTCCGAAACCGCCGTTACACATCGCGAATCCCGTCCGCCTGTACATGCGATAAGCTTTGTTTTTCCCTTGTAAAACTCGTCTAAGTTTTTAAGTCCCTGCGCGAATTCATCGACAAACGCCTTGATCCTGTCCTCTTCCGCCGGAAAATCACACGGAAACTCGGGCAGTAATGTACGAAGCGTAACTGCCTTTGTTTTTAAATCATACACCATGCTCGGCAGCAGACGCTTTATCCCGTCATACTGCGTTTGTGTACCGGGGACAAAATCGGGGCTCAAGCCGTCGCGGAGCTTTTCGTTTTTCAGCTTTAAGCCCATTAGCTCACGCAACAGGTTAAGGCTGTTTGAAGCGTAGGAGTCGTTATAAAACACGCTCATCGTACCCGACGCGTCAGGATAAACCGAATCATCTAAAATCAGGATATATCTTCCGCACCAGTAATTTTCGCGCTTCAATATATCGTCGGCGCTCAGGCTGTCGGTTTTCGATATATAATCCGACGGGACTTCGTCCTTTTTTACAGACCAGCAGTCGCCGACCAAAACGAACCTTTTATCCTTGGAAACGGCAACGTGCAGCGGACTGTACCAGTTCAAATACGCTCCGTTGTTCAGCTTGACGGCTTCCATGTCCGGAAGCTGCTTCGGCGCTATCACATAGGATTTTCCGTTTATCATTTTATCGCTCCTTAATTATGCAGGAACAGTTGAGATCAATAGTTATATCCCAATTCAAACGCCTTTAAGTTGACGTCCACAAACTGAGGCTTGACGGTGGACTTGATAGCCTCTGTCCACTTTTCCTTTTCGATGTGGAAGTACTTGGCGAGTCTGCCCATAAGCACGATGTTTACGCTCTTTGAGTTGCCTGCCTGCTGAGCGAGTGCAAGCGCGTCGATCTCATCAACGAACACGCCCTTTGATTTGAGCTCCTCGAGCACGTCAACGGGATACTGAGCCGCGCCTGTGATGACGGGCATGGGGTCGATCATCTGGGAATTGACGATGATCTTGCCGTCTTTTTTGAGGTTGGCGGCATAACGCGCAGCCTCGATCTTTTCAAACGAGATGATATAATCCGCCTCGCCCTGAGCGATAACGGGAGAATACACCTTGTCGCCGAAGCGCACATATGTAACCACGGAGCCGCCGCGCTGACTCATTCCGTGAACCTCGCTTACCTTTACGTCGTAGCCCTCCTGAACCAAAAGCGCGCCCAAGAGCTTACTGGCAAGGAGACTTCCCTGTCCGCCTACGCCGACGATCATGACATTTTTTGTTTCCATGTTATCTGTCTCCTTTCTCGATGGCGTCGAATTTGCAAAGCTGGGTGCATACGTCGCAGCCTACGCACTGGGTAAAGTCGATGTGCGCCTTTTTGTCCTTCATGCTGATAGCCGGGCAGCCGAGCTTCATACACTGCTTACAGCCTACGCATTTGTCGGTGTTCACCTTAACGGGAGGCTTAGCCTTTACGTATTTGAGCAGCATGCAGGGTCTGCGTGAGATAATAACACTGGGAGCGTCAACGCCGAGCTCCTCAATAACAGCGTCCTCACATTCCTTGAGGTTGTAGGGATCCACAACTCTGACGCGCTCAATGCCGATAGAACGGCACAGCGCCTCTAAATCGACCGCCAAAGCGGGATCGCCCTTTATATTGTAGCCGGTGGTGGGGTTCTGCTGATGACCCGTCATGCCGGTGATGGAGTTGTCCAAAATAATCACGGTGGAGTTGGAGCCGTTGTACGCCACGTTCACCAAGCCGGTGATGCCGGAATGCATAAAGGTGGAATCGCCGATAACGCAAACGGTTTTCTTTTCGCTATCCTCTCCCCCTGCCTTGTTAAAGCCGTGGAGTCCGGAAACGGAAGCGCCCATGCAAAGTGTGGAATCGAGCGCAAACAGCGGAGCGGCGGAACCCAAGGTATAGCAGCCGATGTCGCCCAAGCAGGTGATCTTATGCTTTGCCAGAGTATAGAACAAGCCGCGGTGCGGACATCCCGCGCACATTACGGGAGGACGCACGGGTACGGCGGTGTCGAGCGTAACGCTTTCGGGCTGCTCAATGCCAAACGCCGCGCGGATGGTGGTCTGGTTGAACTCACCCATGGGGCTGAACAGCTCCTTGCCCACGCAGGGAACGCCGAGGGAGTTGAGGTGGCTTTCGATAATGCCGTCGAGCTCCTCTACCACATAGAGCTTATCCACCTTGGAAGCAAAGTCCTTGATGATATCTACGGGAAGCGGATTGACGATGCCGAGCTTGAGCACAGACACGGTGTCGCCGAAAACTTCCTTGACATACTGATAGCAGGTACCTGAGCAGATTATGCCCTTTTCCGTACCGCCGAGCTCCAGGCGGTTGAGGGGGCTTGTCTCGCCCAGCTTACTGAGCTTTTTAGTGCGCTCCTCAACAAACGGATGGCGGCGGATAGCGTTTGCAGGCGCCATAATATACTTCTGCGGATTCTTTTCATACGGGGGCAGCTCGCGTTCCTCGCGGTCGCACAGCTCAACAGCCGCCTGAGAGTGGGCTATACGGGTGCACATGCGAACGATGACGGGAGTGTCGAACTCCTCTGAGATAACAAACGCCGCCTTAACAAATTCCTTTGCCTCCGCGGAATCGGCAGGCTCCAGCATGGGAACCTTTGCCGCGATAGCGTAGTGGCGCGAATCCTGCTCATTTTGAGAGGAATGCATTGCCGGGTCGTCCGCAACGAACAAAACCATACCACCGTTAACGCCTGTGTAGCTAAGGGTAAACAGCGGGTCTGCGGCAACGTTCAAGCCGACGTGCTTCATTGCGCAGGCGCTGCGCACACCGCGCAGGGACGCGCCAAAGGCGACCTCTGTGGCTACCTTCTCGTTGGGAGCCCACTCGCAGTAGATTTCATCATACTTTGCGGCGAACTCCGTGATCTCGGTGGAAGGTGTGCCGGGATAACTGGACACAACCTTTACGCCCGCTTCATAAAGACCTCTTGCGACGGCCTCGTTTCCTAACATTAACTTTTTCACTAACCATTGTCCTCCAATGTGATCGAATGCACCAAAAGGCGCGTTTCGACAGAATTTTATAATTACTATTAGTATAGCATAACACAGGTGAAAAAACAAGGGGATTTTTATCAGAGTTGAGAGTTGCCTATAGAGCACATCCGTGCTATAATTAATTCCGGTTATAGAGGAGGAAGAAGTATGGTAATTGATTTTCACACACATACCTTTCCCGACCAAATGGCGGAAAAAACGATCGCCTATATGGAACAAAAGGGTAATATCAAGGCGTTTATCGACGCAAAAAGAAGCACTCTGCTGCGCTCTATGAGCGACAACGGCGTAGACATGAGCGTAGTGCTGCCGATCGCTACAAAGCCGGAGCAAGAGCAAACCATAAACCGGCTCTCCGAGCGGCTAAACGGTCAGGACGATATCGTCTATGCAGGAGCCATCCACCCCGACTGCGCGGATGTTGAGGGCACGCTTGACTACATCAAGTCGATTGGACTGTTCGGCATCAAGCTCCATCCCGATTATCAGGGGATTAACTTTGACGACGAACGCGTTGTTGAGCTTATCAGGCAGGCGACACGCCGCGGACTGTACGTTATTACCCACGCAGGTATGGACGTGGCTTTTCCCGACGACATACACTGCACGCCCGACATGGTTTTGTCTGTACTGAAGCAGCTGGACGGCGTTGCCGACAACAAGCTGATTTTGGCGCACATGGGCAGCTACGACGCGCCGGACGAGGTTTTGGAAAAGCTCTGCGGTCTGCCCGTTTACATGGACACCGCCGCCGTGCTCGACCTGCACCCGGAAAAATGCGCCGCCATCATCAAAAAGCACGGCGCCGACAAGGTGCTGTTTGCTACGGATTCGCCGTGGTTCAGCCAGAGAGCGTATATAGATTTGCTAAGCTCCATGCCGCTCAGCGATGACGAAAAGGAAATGATATTTTACAGAAATGCTTTGGATATATTGAAGCTCGGTTAAATAACAGAAATATTATAGGGGAGGCGATTTCAGCCTCCCCTGCTTTATGCTGTTTTGCATGGTGTTCAGTATCCCCTAAGGACATTTTCTTATTTGAACACCATGGTAAAAATGGCTTAACCATGCGGTTTTTACATGGTGTTCACCCTGTTTTTAATATGAACACCATGGTGTTTCTTATTTGAACACCATGGAGAGAACGCGGCTTTGCGAAAAGCTTTGTTTTATGATTTGATGA
>CAMHCD010000147.1 GCA_946183545.1 uncultured Clostridia bacterium | reverse complement strand
GTACAGATCAACGCAGAGTAAATATATATTTCATTTTTGAAAAACGCTGAATAAATAATTATTTTAGTATTTTATAGCTTAGAGTAATTGCAGCGGTTCATATGATCTCTCGAACGGTTCACATCAAAACAGGGGTGAACCGTTCGTAGAAGCCGCATAAACACTGGGTTTTTATCGAACGGTTCAAATAAGAAATTGTCCTTAGGGCAGCGTGAACCGTTCGTAGATGCAGTGTGATTTAACGCAAAGCTTTCGGGTGTTGTCAGTGCTTTGCGTATAGCTTCGGGAAACCGCATAAAAAGCCTCCTTTACGAAAGGAGGTGGCATTTCGCTCTGCGAAATGACGGAGGATTCCCACGGCAGGTGGTTTCCAATCACGCTAAACATTACCCGATAAAGAATACGTTTGACATATCGAATTATAGCGGACATATAAGAAAGAGCGGCACGTGAGAATCCTCAGTCACGCCGCACAGCAGTGCGGCGCGACAGCTCCTTTCAAAAAGGAGCCTTTCCCACGCTTGCGTAAAATTTAACTATCATCAAATCAGAAAACAGAGTTTTTCGACAAACTGGCGGGAGACCGCAAGGGTCTCCCCTACATTGTCGGTAACTGTCACAGCATCAAAAACCAAACGTAATTTCCATTGCCCTCACAGTTTCCATTAGAACCATTTTTCTCGCGAAACACCGACGTTACCAAAATACCCGACATCAAGTACGCGAAGTAAAAAACGTGATTTCCATTGCCCTCACAGCTTCCGATAGATGATTCTATCTCGCGAAACACCGACGTTACCAAAATACCCGACGTTAAGTACGCGGAGTAAAAAACGCGAAGTAAAAGACTTGCGTTTTGTGGTGGGATGTGTTATAATGTAGATTCGAGATGTTAGATTATTATTTGGAAGGAAGTGATTGTATGGTGCATACAGAACACGATGGATGGGAGTACTCGGACATCACGCCGGAAATTGAAGTGCTTTCGCAGAAGATCACGGAAAACTCGGTGATTGATACAGAGTTGTATAAAAAGTACGACGTAAAAAGAGGTTTGCGTGACCTCGACGGTAAGGGCGTGCTGACGGGCTTGACCGATATCTCTACCATCAAGCAGAATGAACTGATTGACGGTAAGCTGGTACCCTGCGACGGCGAGCTGTATTATCGCGGCTATAATGTCAACGATATCGTAGCCGGTATCCGCCGTGACGACCGTTTTGGTTTTGAAGAGGTCGTGTATCTGCTGCTGTTCGGCGAGATGCCCACAGCGGAGCAGTTGAAGGAATTCAAGGATCTGCTGGTGCTGTACAGAACGCTTCCGCAGAACTTTGTAAGGGACGTTATCTTAAAGGCGCCGAGTGAGGACATGATGAACTCTATCGCGCGCAGCGTGCTGACTCTTTTCTGTTACGATAAAAACCCGAACGATACCTCTATTGATAACGTGCTGCGCCAGAGTATTCAGTTGATTTCCGTGTTCCCGATGCTCAGCGTGTATGGTTATCATGCATATAATCACTATCTGCGCGATAAAAGCTTGTATATCCACCGTGCAGAACCCACTATGTCAACGGCGGAGGTTATTCTGTCGCTGCTGCGTCCCGACCGTAAATATACTGATCTGGAGGCTAAGGTGCTCGATATGGCGCTGATTTTGCACATGGAGCACGGCGGCGGTAATAACTCGACCTTTACTACCCACGTTGTAACCTCTTCCGGCACCGATACATACTCTGCGATCGCTGCGGCGCTGGCTTCCCTCAAGGGTCCCAAGCACGGCGGCGCAAACGTCAAGGTGTTCGAGATGTTCGAGGACTTGAAGGAGAATGTCCGCGACTGGAACGACGACGAGGCGATCGAGGATTATCTGGAGAAGCTGCTTGACCGCAAGGCGTTTGACCGTATGGGTCTGATTTACGGTATGGGTCACGCGGTATACTCAATTTCCGACCCCCGTCAAAAGATCCTTAAAGGCGCTGTGCAGCAGCTCGCCGAGGTTGAGGGCTATACCAGGGAGTTTGACCTCTACGCCAAGGTAGAAAAGCTTGCACCCGAGGTCATCGGCAAAAAGCGTAAGATTTATAAGGGCGTTGCCTCCAATGTTGATTTCTACAGCGGCTTGCTTTACAGCATGCTCGACATCCCCTGCGAGATGTACACACCGCTGTTCGCCACCGCGCGTATCGCAGGCTGGAGCGCGCACCGTTTGGAAGAACTGATCAACGCAGGCAAGATCATCCGTCCTGCATACATGAGCATATCCCATCAAAGGGAGTATGTTGATTTGAATGATAGATAAGTTGTTTTAGGGAGGCGTGAGCCTCCCTTTGTTTGAAGAGGAAGTATAACCATGACCATTGTCAAACGGCAAAAGGAGCTGCACCACGCGGTGAGTGTTATCGGCGGATTTTTTGCGGCATATACCGTTATGAACCACTGCGATATCCTCGCCAATGCTCAGACGGGCAATTTGATCCGGCTGGTGGTGAATGCCTGCAGGGGCGATTTAGGAAGCATCGGTTTTATGGTGCTGGGCTTTTTGGTGTACGCTGCCGGCAACGTGTTTTATGCTGTGGCGCGTAAGTATTTGAAGCTCAGCATGAAGATAGTCAGCTTTATCGTGACGGCAGCCGCTATTGTGCTTACGGGGCTGCTGTCGGGCGTGGGGAATCACTATTTGGCGGTGCTTCCGGTCGTGTTCTATGCGCCGGTGCAGTGGAACGCGTATAAATCCGCAGGAGGTAACTCAAGCTCCACTATTTTTTCGTCCAATAACGTCCGTCAGGCGGTGATGCTGCTCACCAAGTACGTCATGGAAAAGGACGTTAAGGCGGGAAAAAACGCGCGGTTCTACTGGGCAACACTGCTGTGGTTCCATATAGGCGCGGTGTTTGCCGGAGTGCTGAGCCTTGTGCTCGGCGCGCAGAGCGTTTGGCTATGCTTTTTGCCGCTGGGCGTTGCCGTGTATTTTTACTATCGCTATCAAACAGCAAAGATCAATGCGTTCGCAAAATAAAAAGCAGCACCTGCAAGATGCTGCTTTTATGGAACGTCATATATCATTCTTTTAATTTATTCAGCTTTTCGATTTGTCTGGCGCGCTTGTAGCGGTACAGGATGTTTTCCGCCCATTCGCCGTCTATCTTGATAAAGCCCTTTAGCTTTTTATCCTTAACGGCAAAGCGTTCCACAATGTCCTTTGATTTGCCGTAGATCTCCAGACGGGCGGTTTGCACATACGGCTTTTTGTCCTCGCCCGTAAAGTAGGTAAATCCCATTGTGTTGCTTTCACGGTCGTACATGGACAAATATCCGCTTGTGACCTCTACGCCGCCGAGCTTTTTGGAAACCGTCTGGCTTATCGCGATCTTTGTCAGCTCGACCGCCATGTCGTCGAGCCCGGATTCAAAGATGAAGATCTTCTCCTTAAAGGAGTTGAAATCCGGCACGATGCGCTTGTTAAGGTGACGCACGTTGCTGTATTTGTCCTCAAGCTCTTGGTCGCACAGCTGGAAACGGTCGATTTTGGGGATCAGGTATATCATAAAACGGTTTTTCATATCGTTGTATAAAATAGGATATGTCAGCCGCGCGTTATAGCCGCATGACGGGCAGTTCCATGAAAAAAGCTCACCGTCCAATACCATGTCGCGCACGTCGGGGTTGACCGTGACGTTGACGCTTGTATATATTTTTGCCTTGCCAAGCTCACCGCACATGGGGCAAACAACGGCTTTATTGATTTTATTTTCGGTCATAGTCAACACCTCTCTATTGACATTATACCAACAAGTGCGTATTTTCACAAGTAAATTTTAAAAAAATGTTGATTTTATTTCGTTTTTCTGTCATAATAGTAATAATGATATTAAAGAAAAAGAGGAAATAACCATGGATTTTTTAAATAACGTTAAAGGTACCGTATGTAATGTTGTGGAAACCGTGTCGAACGTAGCTCAGAGCTATGTTGAGCGCAACCGCACCAAGGCAAAGCTCAACCGCCTGAGAATGGTGATGAAGAGCGAAAGCGAGCTGATGAACCGCGCCTACATCGCGCTGGGTAAGGAGTATTACGAAATACTCAACAACGGCAAGGCAGGAGTGACCGAGCGTCAGCAGAATCTGGTGAAGGTCATCGACAACAGCAAGGCGAAGATCGGACGCGCAAGGGATTGCTACCGTAAGATCCTTGAAAGCGAAAATGAGTTTTTGATCAACTCGTCTGACGACAGCAACGAATACGATGTTCAGGACGTGCAGGACATCACCGTAGCCTGCTCCAACGAGAGCGACTATAAGTCCAGTCCGTTCCCTGCTGTGGAGGAAGCTCCCAAGGCAGAAGCAGAGGCTCCCAAGGCAGTTCCTCAGCCGGAGGAAGAAGCACCCTCGGGCGAGTTGTTTTGATTGAAAAATGATAAGGTCGGGCAGTTGGTTCTGTCCGACCTTTTTTGAGACTTTTAATACTAATTCCTGATAGAAAGTAGACTTATATTTTGCAAGGGTATTTTTCGCAAG
>CAMHCD010000146.1 GCA_946183545.1 uncultured Clostridia bacterium | reverse complement strand
TATTGCGGAAAATAGTCCGCAAAGATTGTCTACTTTTTATTAGGTATTAGTATAAGGCAGGCTTTGGCAAAACAAAAAGGTCAGGCGTGTACCTGACCCTTACTGTTGAAATTGTGTGGAAAGATTAGCAGAAGAATACGTCCATTTCGCTCTCTTCGCCGTCAGCAACGAAGTAAGCCTTGCTCTCTTCGGGCTTGAGGTAAACAGCGATTTCCTTAGCATCCTTGCCGTAGGTAGCCTTAACGTTTGCAACAACGTCAGCAACGGATACCTGAACGCCGCCGAATTCTACAAAGAAATTAACATTAGCTTCTGCGGTCTTCTTAGCGTCAGTCTTCTTGGGAGCAGCCTTCTTAGCCGGAGCTTTCTTAGCAGCGGCCTTCTTTACGGGAGCAGCCTTCTCCTCAGTTGCCTCAGCAGCCTTTGCAGCAGCCTTAGTAGCGGTCTTAGTGGTCTTCTTGGTTTCTTTCTCAGCTTTTGCAGCTGCCTTTTTTGTAGTTGCCATTGTAAGTTCCTTCTTTCAATAGTTTTCTTATATATAGTATTGTTTTTGCCTGCGGTATTATTATACAATTACAGAAAAACTTTGTCAATAAACGCATTTTATTTTTGGCGGTTAATACAGATTTTAAAGTGTATCAAATTTCTGTTGGTTAATTTTAACAATAAAAACACTTATATTTTGTAGATAATACTGTCTTGACAGCCACATTTCCGCATTTTATCGCTGTTCTTGCAACCAAATACCGTTTGTGATATACTGATATTTAGCGATTTTCAATTTTCAATTACTTACTATAGTTTTCGGGGGACAACATGTTTTTAAATAACTTTATCGCAATTGCGCAGCAGGTCGGGGTGCTGTTTATCCTGATCGCAGTCGGCTTTGGCTGCGGCAGGGCAGGCTTGATCACAAAGCATGCTTCAAAAAAGATGACCGATATTGTATTGTATGTGGTCACGCCCTGTGTAATGGTAGCGGCGTTTCAGCGCGAATTTTCGGTAGCGCTGCTCGGCAAGGTGCTTTTGGCTGCGCTGACGGCGTTTGGCATATTGACAGTATCTACGCTGATAGTTCGCCTTGTGTTCCGCTCCAAGGATGAGGCGCGCCGCAAGGTGCTGCAGTTCGCTGTTATCTTCTCCAACTGCGGCTTTATGTCGCTTCCTCTGCAAAAGGCTCTGCTCGGAGAGGACGGATGGTTTTACGGCTCTATCTTTGTGGCGGTGTTCAATGTGTTTTGCTGGACGTACGGGCTTGTGGATATGAGCGGCGACAAAAAGCAGCTCTCCGTAAAGCGGCTGGCGCTTAACCCGGGTATCATCGGCGTTACGGTCGCGGTTATTCTGTTTATCGCGCAAATCAAGCTGCCGACTATCATAATCGATCCGGTCACACATCTTGCAAATCTTAACACACCGCTGCCCATGCTTATTATCGGCTTTTATTTGTCCCGTGCCGACTTTAAAAAAGCGTTCACGGACAAGGGCGCTTACCTTGCGATGCTGTTCCGTCTTATTATAATTCCCTTGGCTGCGGCGGCAGTCATGGCGCTGCTGCGCATGGACGCAAAGATGGTGATAGCCTTTACCATAGCCTGTTCCGCGCCGACAGCCGCGACAACGACAATGTTTGCCGCCAAGTTCAGGCGCGATGTGTCGTTGAGCGTGAGCGTGGTAACAGCATCCACCTTGTTTTCGATCATAACCATGCCGCTTATCGTGTCGCTCGCGTATTCAATGACGGGGATGTAATGACAGGGTGTGCCGCCGATACGGTCGTTAATATCCATACGTTATCAACATGAGGAGGAAAACCATGTCCAAGAGTTCTATGCAAAAGCAAAAGCTGCTTTATTTACAGCGAATTCTGCTCGAAAAAACCGACGAGGAGCATCCGCTCACCCTAAGCGAGATAAAGGAGCTGCTGGCACAGTACGATATAAAAACCGAGCGCAAGAGCTTATATGACGATTTGGAGATCCTGCAGCAGTACGGATTGGATATTTGCCGTGTGCGCAGCAACACTGTCAAGTATTTTATAGGCAACCGTGATTTTGAGGTGCCCGAGCTGAAGCTTCTGGTAGACGCTATCCAAAGCGCAAAGTTTATTACGTACACCAAAAGTCTCCGGCTTATAAATAAGCTTGAGCATTTGGTGAGCGAAAACCAGGGCAAGGAGCTGCACCGCGAGGTGTATGTCACCAATCGTGTCAAGACGTTTAACGAGCAGATTTATTACAACGTGGATTTTCTCCACAATGCTATAATGCAAAATAAAAAGGTTTCTTTTAAATATACCGAGTGGCGCGTCAACTTTGGCTCCGCTCCCAAAATCATTCGCGTACCGCGCAAAAACGGCGCGGATTATGTCGTGTCGCCGTGGGCGCTGTGCTGGGACGACGAAAACTATTATCTTGTTGCCTACGACGCGCAGGCGAACAAAATCAAGCACTATCGCGTTGATAAAATGGAAAAGATCTGTTTGCTCCCGGAGGTGCGCGACGGAGCAGAGCTGTTTGAGCAGTTCAATCCTGCGCGCTACGCAAAAAGCGTGTTTTCGATGTTCGGAGGCGAAGCCTGCGACGTAAAGCTGTCTGTGGACAACGGTTTGATAGGCGTTATTGTAGACCGCTTCGGCGCCGATACATATATTGTAAAGGAAACCGACAACACCTTCAACGTTACCGTTCGTGTTATGCTTAGTCCGCAGTTTTACGCGTGGGTGTTTGGGTTGGGTACGGGTGTAAGGATCCTTACTCCAAAGCGTGCGGTCGATGAATTTGATCATAGAATAAAGGATCTGATGGCCTGTTATGAGTGCGATTTGAGCACAAATGAACACAAAGAAGATAAAAAATAGGCAATATTCTATTTTTTAAGAAAAAATTTAACAATAAATTATTGACAAGGGTAGTATAAAATGGTATAATGGTGACAATAGGAGTTTAGTATAAATTGTATGTTGTAAAACTAAACAGAGAAAGAGGTGTGCAGTATGGGTTTGGAGTTAAAGAAAGCTACATCGGCGTCAAATTCCGCGTTCCGTGTAGTCTGCGGAAAAATGCCCGTAACGGGCAATCAAAATATACATCATGAGGCTGTGTTTTTCAGATTGAAGTCCGGTGCTGTCAATCTTGAAATCGGTAACAGCGTTACCCCCTTGCGCAAGAACGATATATTTTTTGTTGCGCCCAATAATATGTACAGACTCACAGGCGACAACGATGCGGAGATAAACGCGGTCTCGCTTGATTTTACAAATCCCACCGCGCTTACTCAGGACTATATTCCTCAAAGCATTATGCGCGCGCTTATTAACGGCCATTGCACCCATCACGCTGTTATCCATGAGGAGGACGAGGGTTTTACCACCATGAACGAATGTATGAAGGTGGTCAGAAAGGCTGAAGTAGAAAAGGGCGAGTTTTTCCAGCTTCAGGTTTACGCCAAGATGTACGAGTTGTTTTACGAGCTGTTTGCCAATAACTATATCAATATCATAGACGCGGAGACAAAAAGCAAAAAGTACCGCGCGCTTATGCGTGTTACCGGATATATTGACGACCATTACTGCGATGGTGTATCGCTTGAAGAGGTAGCCAATGCTACGGGCATTAGCCGCTACTATGTTTCTCACCTTTTTAAAGAGATGATGAACACCACCTTTGTGGGCTATGTCAACGAGCTTAGGCTCAACCGTGCAGGTATGTTGCTGGTCACAACCGATTTGCCGATAATCGAGATATCCTCCATGTCGGGCTTCAATAACCTGAGTAACTTTAACCGCGCGTTTAAAATGAATTTCGGAAAAACTCCCTCCGCATATCGTAAGGGATAAAGGTATAATAATATAAATACAGCCGGCTCAAGTCGTTAATAGGCTTGGGCCGTTTTTTGCGCATAATTTTACAATAGTCGGCACAGGCACGTTTAACAAAATTAAGATAATAAAATTGTGCACAATAACAGAAGATTCGCCGAAATTTTAGTACCTTGACAAACAAAAGTTGTGATGTTTGTTTTTCTTTATGGAATATTGTGAGAATTCATTACAAAAAAATAAATTTTTTGCAAATAAATATATTGCAATTTGAACGGTACTTTGATATAATTATTATGTTCATTTATATGTTCAACTATTATAAAAAGGAGGAATTTTTACATGCAAAAACACAAAAAAGTTATCAGCTTAGTTTTGGCGCTTGTACTGGCTCTGTCATGCTTCTCATGCCTGGGCTCTGTAACCGCCTTTGCGGCTGATGCAGCAGAAACCCTCAAGGTCGGCGATGTAGACGGAAACGGCGTAGTTGATGTTGACGACGTAACCGCTTTGCAGCTCCACCTTGCAGGCAGAAACGAATTAACACCCGAGCAGATGAAGGCGGCTGACGCTAACGGCGACAATGTTGTTGACGTTGACGACGTAACCGCAATCCAGCGCTATCTGGCAGGTCGCGGCGAACTGGCTACCGAGCCCGCTACCACCACCGAGCCCGCAGGCGAGGATATCTACGTTCTCGCAGGTTCTTCAAACTTTGTTGAGA
>CAMHCD010000145.1 GCA_946183545.1 uncultured Clostridia bacterium | reverse complement strand
TTGCGGAAAATAGACCGCAAAGATTGTCTACTTTTTATTAGGTATTAGTATTATTCGCTTGTTTCGGGATTAACCAGATATCTTTGTATAGCGGTGGCGTCGTCGATGACCACATGGTCGTCGCGGTGGAAATCCGCCGCGCGCTGCGCTCTGCCGGAGAGCGTGGTGATGCCTGCAAGATATTTTTGTATTTCTGTAGCGTCGTTGATATTGACCTTGCCGTCAAGGTTAACGTCGCCGATCAAAAAGTCGCCGGTCTTTGTTGTCAGCGCCTTGATAACGAATGTGCCGCCAATGTCGTCGTTGCACACCTCTTTATAGCAGTCCATAAGATCCTGCATCTTTCCGTCATAGGCGATGTAGCTTTGGCCGCGCTCGGATTCGTTGATAAAAACATACTCGTCGTTATTATCTGTCAGCCATTCGTCAACGCCGAAGTCGGCGTTTTTGCCGAGGTCCGAGGTGTCGAGCTCAACAGCGATCGAGCCCTTTTGCTTTGGGACCTCGTAGTTTTCGATATCGTCGCAGATGTAGCCGTTGTAGGGGAGAGTGCCTGACGAAAGCTCTATCCAGTTGCTGCGGTTGTTGTCGGGAGCGTCGCCGTCGTCGGGTACAAAGTACAGGCTGTAGGGCGCGCCCGCGTTTGAGGTCTTAAAGACGATCTTGTCTACCGTAAACCACTCGTCGGTAAAGTCAAAGTGATTCAAAAACGTAATGTGTTGGTTATTAACATAGTTAAAGTCGTAGGTAGCGCCGTAGATCTCGTTTTGCAGCAGCTTTTTGTCGCTTGTTATTTCCTCGATCTGCTCAAAGCTGAACGATGGGTTGTAGCGCTTGCTCAGCACGTCCTTGTTTTCGTAGGACATCCAAAAGTATCCGCCCAGCTTGTTGTTGTCGCCCCAGCTGTTCCTGACCAGCCATGCGCCGTTGTTTTCGGGGAGCTGATCGATCAGTGGGTTGGCAAAGTTCTCCTTGGCAAAATCATCGTCCCAACCGACAAGCTCGATCGCGTGACCGATGTAATAGCCGTTGTAGTCGGGCGGCATATAGTAGGTGGTGGAGTTGTTGCCCATGCAGGAGCTTGACTGAGAGTATGCGGTATAAACGCCGCCGTGCTCATAGATCTGCCGCTTGACCTCCCGGGGATCGCTGTCGCTTACAAAACGGATAGCCGTCGCGCCGTAGCCTGCCAGATCGGTAGGCACCGAATCTCCGTACGGGAAGTCCTCGATTTTAAAGCCGGGAAGGTCGGTTTTGAGCACGCCGCCCTGCCAAGAGGTAAAGTAACCCGCTGCGGAGGAGCTGTAGCCGCTGTCGCCGTGGTCGCGGATCCAGCCCTTGCTGTTTGAGCGCGTAGTGCACCAGACGTTCATGTGGTCTACCGACATCTCGCCGATGTCGTAGCCTGCGCGCAGCAGGGCGCTCTCAAACGTCGCGATAGAGGCGTTGAACGCGCAGTCCTGATACTGCTGACGCTTGATCGGCGTAACGTAGCCCTGTTCAGCCGAGCTGTAGCTCGAGGGCAGACTGTCGCCCTCGGCGGCTCCGGCAACTATACCACAGGAGCACGCAAGACAGCCTGCAAGCGTTGCCGCGGACGCGCGCCGCAGAATTTTTGATTTTATTTTCATGGTCATATCATGCCCTTTCTATTTATAGAACTGTATGATTACACACATTATAACAAAAGAAATTGACAAAGTAAAGAATAAAAATCTAACAAAGTTCAAACGATAATACTGCCTAAAACATACAAATAATTTAGAAGGGAAGAGAAGTATGCAGTTGAGAACGGATTTGGCAGTGGAAGCGCGTGAGATAGCGGGGGAGAGCATAGGCGGCGTAGAGTACAGGGAGTACCGCAAGGGAGGCATGACTATTTCAAGGCTCAACATCAAAAACGAACAGGCAAGGCAGGCGCTCGGCAAGGATGTCGGCGCGTATATCACAGTGGAGCTGCCGTCGCTGACCGAGCATTTCAGCGACACCGACGAGCGGATAGCGGTCATCGGCGAGGAGATCAGACGGCTGCTGCCCGTTAACGGACTGCTTTTGGTGGCAGGGCTCGGCAACCCGGAGATAACTCCCGATTCGCTCGGCCCAAAAACAAGCGCAAAGGTGCTTGCCACACGTCATCTGTCAGGTGAGCCGGCGCGTGCCGCAGGGCTCGACTGCCTGCGTCCGGTGGCGGTGATGCAAACGGGCGTGACCGGGCAAACGGGGATAGAAACGGGCGAATATATAGCGAGCGTAGTCAGGGCTGTGCGTCCAAACGCCGTAATAGCCGTAGACGCGCTTGCCTCGCGCCGTCCGGAGCGCTTGGGCTGCACCCTGCAAATCAGCGATACAGGGCTTTCTCCGGGAGCGGGAGTGGGAAACCACCGAACCAAAATCAACCGTGAAACGATCGGAGTGCCCGTCATCAGCATCGGAGTGCCTACGGTGGTGGACGTTCAGACGCTGGCTGAGGATCTGCTCGGCAACCGCCTGCAAATCAGCGACTGCGCCCGTCTTGAGCCCGACGGCAGACAGATGATCGTCATCCCGCGTGAGATCGACCTGCTGACCGAGCGAGCCTCGCGGCTGATAGCCTTTGCTCTCAACGCCGCCATGCAGGACAGGTTCTCGCTCAGCGAGCTCGTGGCGCTGATGTAGATCAATTCAGAATTAAAAAATATTTCCCCTGCTTTTTGCATATAAATGTAAACGAGCAGGTGATTATTTGAAAAGAGCAGGAAATTTCTTTAAAAGAATAAAAACTCTATTTGCCCTGTTGTTAGTCATAGTTGCGGTGTTTTGTACCGTAACGCGGCTGCCGCAGGTGATGGGAGACGGCGACAGCGCCGCGCTTGCAGCCGCCGCCTTTACGCTGACCGACGGCAAATATCGTGTAGAGGCTGACACGCGAACCGCCCCGGCGACCGAGGCTTCCTCCGCGCAAAAGCAGCCCGTGGCGAACATGCTGCCCTCAGCCACGCCGCCGCGCGACAAAAGCAGCTACTACGATTCTTACGGCGATCACGAGGGCGAAGCGGTTTACGATATAACGCAAAAGACGATCACGGGCGACGGTACGCTTGCGGATAACTGTTACATCAAAAACAGAACCGGCTTGGATATAGATTTTAACGCTTCGCAGCGCAAGCCGCTTACATTTAAAGTGAGCAAAAACAGCTCATCGCCGCAGGTGCTCATTTATCACACCCACACCAGCGAGGCGTATTTGGACGAAACCGTCGATTACTACTACGAAAGCTATTATTCACGCACCCAGAACGAGGCGTTCAGCGTTGTGGCGGTGGGGGATGTTATCACTCAGACCCTGCAAAACCGCGGTATAAATACCCTGCACGACAAAACCGTTCACGACTCCACCTATGACGGTGCGTATGACCGCAGCGCTCAGACGGTGGAGGCGGACATGAAACGCTGCAAGGATATCAAGGTGGTGCTCGACATCCACCGCGACGCGCTGGGCAGCGAGGACGCAAAGGTAAAGCCCGTGTTTGAGCACGACGGCAAAACCGCGGCGCAGATCATGATACTTTCCGGCTGCGACCCAAACAACGAACGCGGCTTTACAAACTGGCAAAACAACTTAAGCTTTGCAATGAAGCTCCAGCACAAGGCTGAGGAGCTTTACCCCGGGATGACTCGCCCGGTAAGCTTCGATTACTTTGCCTACAACGAGTACATTTGCGACGGCTCGCTGCTTATTGAAGTGGGCTCGGACGCTAACTCTATAGACGAGGCGGAAACCACAGCCGCTCTGCTCGCAGAGGTACTGGCGCAGGTTCTTGCGGAATAAGAAAAAAATGCATGGAACAGTATATATTTTTGCACTTTACTATTGAAAACAGCCGCACAATTTGGTATAATCAATATATATGTGCGTATAAGGGTGTTTTATATGAAGCAGCAAAATGTAAAAAAGTGGATAACCGCCGTTTTGATCACGGTAGTTTTGTCACTGTGCGCCGTTTCAGCAGTTTCGGCTGAGGAGTATTCTCTTGAACCGGAGACTCCCCAGACCGAGTACGTTCCTCAGACCGAGTATGTTCCCGAAACGGAGCCGGTATATACCGAGCCCGTCTACACCGAGGAGCCTGTTTATACCGACCCGGTCGTGACCGAGGCCGAGACGGAGTACGTTGCGCCCGTAACCGAATACGTGCCGCCTCAGACTGAGTATGTCAACAACGTTGAAACAACTCCCACCGAGTTTTTTGAGCCGCCCACGCTGCCAAAAACGATTAGTAAAAAGACCTATTCAACCAACTATTCCGCCGGAATAGTCTCGTGGGTCTGCGTAGGTATCGGCGTTGTCGTGGTTATAGTTGTGCTCGTCAGCACAAAGCTCAGCGGCAGACGGAGGGTCGTATGACCTTACCCGCAATAGGCGGCGTAAAGCTGCGCTCACGCGCTCTTTTGGCGCCGATGGCAGGGCTTACCGACCGTGCCTACCGCGAGCTGTGCATGCGCAACGGCGCAGGCTGGTGCGTAAGCGAAATGGTCAGCTCAAAGGCGCTGTCCTTTAAAAGCAAAAAAAGCGAAGAGCTTATGGAGATA
>CAMHCD010000144.1 GCA_946183545.1 uncultured Clostridia bacterium | reverse complement strand
TTACCGAGGACATCAACGCGTTTGACAAGCTCAAGCTCGAAAGCGAGTTCCAGGCTCTTTCCCCGGGCGGCGCCATCAGCTATGTCGAGGTGCCCAACATGCAGGATAACCTCCCCGCCGTGCTCAGCGTGATGCAGTTCATCTACGACAACATCATGTACGCCGAGCTCAACACCAAGAGCGACTACTGCCAGGTGTGCGGCTACGACGGCGAGATCGCCATTGTTGAGGAAGAGGGCAAGCTGATTTGGGAGTGCCCCAACTGCCACAACCGCGATCAGGATAAGATGAACGTTGCCAGAAGAACCTGCGGCTACATCGGTACGCAGTTCTGGAACCAGGGCAGAACTCAGGAGATCCAGGAAAGGGTGCTGCACCTGTAATGAATTACGCAGAAATAAAAACATGTGATATCGCAAACGGCGAGGGCGTCAGGCTCTCGCTGTTTGTGTCCGGTTGCACCCATCACTGCAAAAACTGCTTCAATCCCGAAACATGGTCGTTTGACTACGGCAAGCCCTTTACGAACGAAACCGAGGAATACATACTAAGCGAGCTGAAGCCCGGTTACGTGGAGGGGATGACGCTTTTGGGCGGCGAACCCTTTGAGCCGCAAAACCAGCGCGTGCTCCTGCCTTTTTTACGCCGCGTCAGAGCGCAGTTTCCCAACAAGACCATCTGGTGCTACACGGGTTATTTGTTCGACAAGGAGCTGCTGAGCGAAAGCAGGGCAAGGTGCGAGTGTACCGACGAAATGCTGTCCCTCATAGATGTGTTGGTAGACGGCGAGTTCGTGCAGGAGCTGTACAACATCAGCCTCCAGTTTAGAGGCTCGTCTAATCAAAGAATAATCGACGTAAAAAAATCCCTCGCTCAGGGTACGGTTGTGCCGTACCATCCCAAGAGCGGGCGCTTATAATCAATCAGGCAGACAGGTTTGTTTAAAACAAATCTGTCTGCCTGTTTTGTATGGTATCAGTTATTAAAGTATATTGCAATAAAACCAAAATCCTGAAATAAAACCGTAAACAACAATCATAATAATCGTAAACGCAATATGAAAAGCTATTTCACCCCTTGTGTAACCAATATATGCTTTGCCGCGTGAGCCTAACATGAATGAGGTTATAAGGATGAGCGGTGCAAGTATGAGGATTAACCGAACGATAGTGATAAGTGTGCCTATGCCAATCAGAGTTAAGTTGGTGGACATTACAGTATTTATGTCAAAAATATAAGAGATGATCATCGTTACGAGTGAGTATACTCCCAAAGGAATCATGAAGGCAAGCTGTATCAATCGAAAAAGGTTGTTAAGCAAAAAGTTTTTGATTTCGGACTTCATTTTTTCTTCTTCTATACCTCTAATTATATCATAATGCGTCAATCAGTATTATAAGCATCCACGTTTAGTTGATCCGATTGCCGTGACACGTTCTCGCACATAGCAAGGAAGATAATGAACAGAGGGGTGCCGATAGGCAGGGCTATGTTGACCACTGCCTGCGCAAGATACGCTACTACAGCCGACAGATACACGAGTACGATAGGATTGCTCTTGGAGGTTTTGACTGCACGTACCGTAACACTGCCGACGAACGCCAGGTATGAGCACAGTCCTACTATACCGATGTTAATAAGGTACTGAATATATTCGTTGTGTGCCGCGTCGGTGGAGCCGTCGCCGAACTCGTACAGGTCAGGGAAGTAGGGCTGGAACTTAAAATAGAAGTTTTCGGGTCCCGCGCCGAACAGTTTTTCAAAGAGCGACGCGTCGCCGAATATCTTCATGGAGTCGATCCACATTACGCCTCGGTGTGTGCCCCACGCTTTGTTGAAGCGCAGCAGCCTTTCCATGCTGCCTAAGTCGGTTTTGGTGTCTACGTTGCTGAAATAAATCATAGCGACCAAAAGGGAAACAACGCCTGTGAGCAGCACGACGGTAAGCGTGACCGGAACTGCCTTGGGCAGCGTCAGTCCGGGCTTTTTCCAATCAAGCGCATACAGCAGAGCGGTCAATATGACCGATACGATAAGTACTGCGTATACAGTGTCGGATTCCATCAGCTTGTACGGAAAAGCGGCAAGCTCCTTGTACGGCGCGTGGGTGATCTGGATAATAAGATGCAGCAGCTTTAACGCGAGCAGCAGCACTGATACGCCCAAAAAGTAACGCTTCAACCGCGCGATATGACGCGAGTACAATACCAAGAATACCGCCAAAAACGCTGACATTCCAAGCACGGCGGAGTCGCTGTCACATACCACCATTGCCATTGCGCCCAATCCGGCTGAGCAGAGGCAAATGATCCGAGTAGCAAGCTTTTGGGAGTGGATCGACATGGTAAAGGAAACCGGAAGCGTAACGCAGATAAAGGTGGAAAACATGTTTTTGTTGCCGATAGTGGTCAAAAAGTCTTTCCAAACGGTTTCGTCATCCTTAAACAGCGCAAACATATTGAGGGGATCGATGTAGAAGCCGTTGAGCACCGCCAACAGGTAAACGATTCCCGAGGTGACAGCGAGTGAAACAAAAATATACTCACGGAACCGGTACGCACGTGAAATCAAAAAATATACCGCGCAGTAAACCAGTATCAGCAGCAGACCGTTGTTTCGGCCATGTGTAGTGCCGCCGATATCGATTTCGCCGAAAAACGCCATCTCTTTATATGCCGAAAAGATAGTGGAAACAGCGCAGGTGAACACCAGAGCCAGCATTGCCCAGTCGGGGAAGGAGGTTTTTTTCAGTATCTTCTCACGCGAGGTCAGATCATATTCGTTACGGGTCTTTTCGATACCTTCGGTAAAAAGCAGCAGTATTTCGCTGATGACGGTAATAGCTGCCATAATCAAAAACAAGTAATATTTTTGGTGACGGATCCCGTAGTAGCCGCGGTCGAAGTGCAAAAACGGAAAGCTGCCGTCAAACGTAAGGTTGACAAACAGCGGAAACAGAACGAACATGACGAGGATAAAGTAGTTCGCCATTGCGTTGTGCAGTGTAAAACGCCGCTCGGCAGGCGGCTTTACCGCCTTTTTAGGCTTATCTATTGGTTTGCTCATGTTACAGCCCTTTCGATTTTATGATACTCCCATTTTATAACTTTTCAAAAGTAATGTCAATAAAAAGGATTGCGCGCGGAGGTGATTTGTGATACAATAATGATGTAAAAGGACTGCGGCGGTTGTTCTGACTCCCTTGCGAAAGGGGGTGTGTTCTAAAATGATTGAAACCTGTTACTTGCTGTCTTATGCTATTGTATTATTGGTTTTAGCAGAAATCATTAAGAATATAAAGAAGTAACCGCCCTGTGCCGCTAACACAAGACGGTTATTTTACATAATTAGCCTTTTTGTAGCAGAACAGCTTATGCTGTCCTTTTACACTTATAGTATACTTGAATTCACGGCAATTGTCAATAGCATTAACGAAAACGCAAAATGATTTGCCATACCGTATGTAATAGAAGGTGTTTAGATGAAAAAGCTGGTTATATTGGGCTTTGACGGCACCATTGCCGACACTGCTCCGGGCATTTTATACTGCATGAACACTACAGCCATTGCCATGGGATACAATCCTGTTCCGCATGAGGCTCTGTTTGGAGTCATCGGCGTTTCGCTGGAACAGGGCTTTATGAACATTTACGGCATGAAAGAGGACGAGATCGAGTACGCCATGAATAACTACAGCAAGCTGTATTCTATGAAGGGCGAGGAAATGATCCTGCTTTACGACGGGATCCAGGAGTCGCTGGAAGCGCTCAAGAAAAACGGCGCCAAGCTCGCGATCGTCACACAAAAACACAAAAAGTTCGTCTCCAATATGCTCGACGCCTACAGTCAGATCGGCGCGCTGTTTGATGCGGTTTGCGCTACAGATGTGGACATTCAGCAGGAAAAGAGAGATATGCTGCTTGACGTGTGCCACCGGTTTGAGGTAGACCCCTGCGACGCTGTATTTGTAGGCGACAGCTATGTTGACGCCGAGGCTGCGGCTGAGATAAATATGGACTTTTGCGCGGCGCTCTATGGTTGGGGCTTCCGCAGCTATGAGGACGCCGAGGCATATTCGCCCAAGGCGTATATCAACTCTGCCGACGAGATAGCAAAAAAGATTATGAATTTGAAATAAACGTTGTCATTCATTGCTTGACAAACAACCTGTTTTAGTTTATAATGAGTTAGTTGCAATAAGGTGTGACGATTTGTGACTATGTTTCAATCGGGGAGTTAAAAAAATTCCACCGGAATGATTGCAGAATCGCCTTGCTTTGCATGGCTCAAATAAATAATAATAAAGAATAACGAATAAACTGTTATTCGGATATTCATTATTATATATAGGGGGGCTTAGCCCAGCTGGTTAGAGCGCTTGCTTGACATGCAAGAGGTCACTGGTTCGAGTCCAGCAGTCCCCACCAAGGAAGTCCGCAGGCAATCCTGCGGACTTCCTCAAAAAATCAGCTTTGACCACATAGCTGACCACAACAGCAGACAACAATTTAATAAACATCGGGGTGTAGCGCAGCTGGTAGCGCGCCTGCTTTGGGAGCGTGTACGGCTTTG
>CAMHCD010000143.1 GCA_946183545.1 uncultured Clostridia bacterium | reverse complement strand
CTATTCTGTTAAATACCATCAAAACGATAAAGCTTAAGTTGTTGACATTGCCCCCGGGGGAAGGTGGCGCGCAGCCTAACAGCAAACAATAAATAAAGATGATGGTCAGAAATTGAACGCGGCTTTGGTGAGTAAAACATCGGTGGCTGCGTGACGGATGAGGGTCTGAACCAAAGCTTTCCTATCTGCACTCGGTATAGTAGGACAGAACGGCGCAGACCCTCATCCGACCAATTCGCAAGCGAATTGCCCACCTTCCCCCAGGGGAAGGCTTTTTGGTTCATCGCTATGACTTTGGGTTTACGCCGAAAAAGGCTCCTTTGGAAAGAGGCTGTCAGCGAAGCTGACTGAGGATTCTCACGTGCCGCTCTTTCTTATACGTCCGCCATAATTCGATATGACAAGAAAACTTTGCAAAAACTATTGACAAGTATACTTGGCAGTGCTATAATAATGACAATAAAACTTGGCAAAAAGCCGAAGGAGTTGTTGTTATGAATAAGGAAGAAATTTTAAAGATGGCGCAAACCGAAAACAGGGGAAAGGATGTCGCTGACCTCGACGCGCAGAGAACAGGTGCGTATTTTGCGTACCTCATCGGCATTTGTCTGATCGTCGCGGTTGATATTGTCGAGGGAATCGTCCTTCACCGCATCAGCTTCGGCTGCAATATGGCAATGTTTGTCATGGCGTTTGTAGCCTTCTTGACAAAGTTCCGTATTCGCGGAAAGAAGCATGAGCTTTTTGTCGCGATCGCCTACGGAATCGGTGCGGTTGTTTGGACAGTGCTGTGGATCATGCAGCTTTGCGGGGTGTTGTCATGACAGAAAACGGTCTGGTGCTGAAAAACAACCTTGCCGCGATCCGCAAGGAGAAAAAGTTATCTCAGGCGGAGCTGGCAAAAATTGTAGGCGTGTCTCGCAACACCATCAGCTCCATCGAGACCGGTCAGTTCAATCCCACTGCAAAGCTGGCGTTGATTCTCTGTATCGCGCTGGACAAGAAGTTTGAGGAAATCTTCTATTTCTGATGTAACAGTTCGCTTGATGGTTAGATTTTAAACAAACGTCGTCAAGGCTCCTTTACGAAAGGAGCTGTCAGCGAAGCTGACTGAGGATTCTCACGCGCCGTTCTTTCTTATACGTCCGCTATAATTCGATATGTCAAACGTATTGTTTATCGGGTAATGCTTAACTTAATCAAAAGCACCTGCCATGGGAATCCTCCGTCATTTCGCAGAGCGAAATGCCACCTCCTTTCGTAAAGGAGGCTTTGCTTGCGTACTGCTCCTATACGCAATCGGTTAAAACGGAAAGCGCGGTAATCGGATGAATTGTGCTTCGCACATGAATTGACTTCGTCATGAATTTGCTGCGCAATGAATTGCGGCTGTACCGCATTAAATGGCTTTTACTTCTTCAACGAAATAGTATAGCCGTAGTCCGACACGATATACAACTCGGTGCTGCTGGTGAGGGTGCCGCTGACGCTTTGGTAGTCGTCGGCGCTGATGGTCTCCTTTGTCTCCTTGCCGGTTTTAAGGTTTTTCATTGTGGATTTTTTGAACGTCATTTCCACCACGTCAACGTCGATGGTGTAGGTGCCCTCCTGACTTATCTCCACGCTGTCGCCCTGATATTCGCCGGTCGCCTTGTAGGTGAACTTGCCGTCCTTTGAGAACTTCATGGTAACGTCGGCGAGCTTGTCGCCCTGAGTGGTCACCTGTTCGCCGCTCCATTCGCCCAAAATTCGGTCGTCACCCTCGGAGTTATCGTCCGCTCCGGGCTTGACGGTGGGCAGGGTGGACGCCGCCTCGGTAGCGGCTGCGGTGGTTTCGGCTTGTGAGGAGGAGCTTTGCTCCTGTGAGCAGGCGGTCAGCGCGCAAAGCGCCGTAAGCGCCGCAAGTAATATACAAAGTTTTTTCATCGGATCACCTCGTTAATAATGATTGCAGCCGCGGAAACACGCTTAGTGTACGCGGCAGGATACCGCGCATATACGCTATTGCGATGCCGTAGTTTGTAAACGGCACTCCGCTGTCCTCGGCAAAGCCCCGGCGGTACTGCGTTTCGCGCTCGTTGAGCATACAGCCGCCGCAGTGGATAACCAACCTGTAGGGCGACAAGTCCTCGGGGAAATCTCTGCCCGAGCAGGTGGCAACGGTTATCTCCCTGCCCGTGTATGAGCGCAGCAGACGCGGCAGCTTTACGGTGCCGATATCGTCGCACTGGCGGTGATGGGTGCAGCCCTCGGCGATGAGCACCGTGTCGCCGTCTGCTATGCTGTCGATAGCCGCGGCTCCCTTTACGGCGGTTTCCAAAAAGCCCTTGTGACGCGCCATCAGGATAGAAAACGAGGTCAATTGTATCTCCTGCGGCACGATGTCCTTTACCTTGGCGAACACCTGACTGTCGGTTATCACCATTGCGGGCGGCTTTTGCAGCGCGTTAAGGGTCTGCGCAAGCTCCGTGTCGCGGGTGACCAGAGCCGACGCGCCCGCGTCGAGCAGGTCGCGGATGGTCTGCTGTTGGGGCAAAATAAGCCTGCCCTTCGGCGCGGCGGAGTCGATGGGAATTACCAGCACCGCCGTGTCGCCCGTTTGCACCAGGTCGCGGCAGATGGGGACTTCCTCTCCGCCCGTCTTGGTGAGCCGCGCCATGGCTTCCTTTAGCTCGTGTATATTTATCCCCTTTAGCGCGCTTACCGCCATGCCGTCGTCAAACCGGCTGTCGGGAACAAGGTCGCACTTGTTGTAGGCGATGATATAGGGGATGTTTTTTTGCCTAAAAATACCGACCAGCTCTTTGTCCGCCTGAGTCTGACCCACAGCGGCGTCAACCACCAGCACGGCAAGGTCAACGCGGTTGAGCGTTTGACGTGTGCGGCGGACCCTTTGCTCGCCCAAAGCGCCCTCGTCGTCAAAGCCGGGTGTGTCCACTATCATTACGGGACCCAGCGGCAGCAGCTCCATAGCCTTGGTTACGGGGTCGGTGGTGGTGCCCTTTACGTCCGACACCACGGAGACCGCCTGGTTGGTAACGGCGTTTACCACGCTGGATTTACCGGCGTTGCGCCTGCCGAAAAAGCCGATATGCACCCTCTCGCCGGAGGGAGTTGAGTTAAGGCTCATAGCAGTACCTCATTAAAAACGGAAGTCGCGCTTGCCGTTTTGCTTGATTTCTTCGATATGGTCGGCGGCGATCTGTCTTACCTTTTCCTTGGGGATGTTTTGAAGCTCGCGCTGTATCATTTTTTCGCCCACCTCACGGGTAGCCGGTGAAGCGTAGTCCACCAAATACTCCTGTAAGGTCATTAGGGCGTTGGGATGGCAGCAGTTTTGTATCTGTCCGTTTTTGCACAGCGACATAAAGCGGTCGCCGGTTCTGCCCTCTCGGTAGCAGGCGGTGCAGAAGGACGGGATGTAGCCCAAATCCATCAGCCACTTTACGACCTCATCGAGGGTGCGCTGATCGGACACGTCAAACTGCGCTGAGTTTTCGTCCTCGTCCTCGGGCTCAACATAGCCGCCCACACTGGTGCGCGAGCCGCCGCTGATTTGCGAAATACCCAGCCGCAGCGCCTTTTCACGCACGCTCTTGCTCTCGCGGGTAGAAATTATCATGCCGGTGTAGGGCACGGCTATGCGGATGATGGCGATGATCTTGGCAAAGGTGTCGTCGTCGATTCCGTTGTCAAAGGTGTCGGGGTCGATGTCGTCCGCGGGACGGATACGCGGTACGCTGATGGTGTGCGGTCCCACGCCGTGGACCGCCTCCAAGTGCTCGGCATGCATCAAGAGCCCGGCAAGCTCGTAGCGGTACAGCTCCAAACCGAACAGCACGCCCAGTCCTACGTCGTCGATGCCGCCCTCCATGGCTCTGTCCATAGCCTCGGTGTGGTAGTTGTAGTTGTGCTTGGGTCCGGTGGGATGAAGCTGCTCGTAGCTTTCCTTGTTGTAGGTCTCCTGGAACAGGATATAGGTGCCGATTCCCGCGTCGTGGAGCTTTTTGTAGTTCTCAACGGTGGTGGCGGCGATGTTTACGTTTACACGGCGGATAGCGCCGTTTTTATGCTTGATGGAGTATATGGTCTTGATGCACTCCAAAATGTATTCGATGGGGTTGTTGACAGGGTCCTCGCCCGACTCGATGGCAAGGCGCTTGTGACCCATGTCCTGCAGGGCGATGACCTCCGCCTTGACCTCCTCCTGAGTCAGCTTTTTGCGGCAGATGTGCTTGTTTTTGGCGTGGTAGGGGCAGTATACGCAGCCGTTGACGCAGTAGTTTGACAGGTACAGCGGCGCGAACATTACTATGCGGTCGCCGTAGAAGTCCTTTTTGATCTGCATGGCAAGGCTGTAGATCTCCTGTATCTTTTCCTCGTTGTCGCAGGCGAGCAGCACGCTTGCCTCACGGTGTGTCAAACCCTTGCGGAGCTTTGCCTTTTCGATGATTCGGTCGATAAGCTCCATGTTGTCCTTGTTTTCATCCGCGTATTTCAGGGTGTCGCGGATCTCGGCGTCGTTGATGAATTCCTCTGCCTTTAGTGATTTTGGGTCGTATTTTGTCATATTGATTACTC
>CAMHCD010000142.1 GCA_946183545.1 uncultured Clostridia bacterium | reverse complement strand
GCATAGGCGCGTTTGCGTTGCCCGAGCGTCTGCCGCCGAAGCCGCCGAAGAAGCTGGAGAAAATGTCGTCAATATCGATTCCTCCGCCAAACGGACTGCCGCCGCCCGCGCCTGCTCCGAAGTTGGGGTCTACGCCCGCGTGACCGAACTGGTCGTAGCGCGCGCGTTTTTCCTGGTCGGACAGCACCTCGTACGCCTCGTTGACCTCCTTGAACTTCTCCTCGCACGCCTTATCGCCGGGGTGAAGGTCGGGATGGTATTTTTTTGCGCTTTGGCGGTACGCCTTTTTTATTTCATCGTCGCTTGCGCCCTTGCTGACGCCAAGCACCTCGTAATAATCTCTTTTATCTGCCATAATGTCCCCTTAATATCAATTAACGATTAACAATTGCTAATCGTTAATTTCAAAATATAATGCGCCGAAAGGAGCTGTGGTTGGCAGCTCCTTTTAGCGATTATTTAAAGTCTTTTAGTTGCCGTCCACGTCGGTGAAATCAGCGTCATACACATTGGGGTCGCCGCCGTTATTGTCCGGCTGAGCGTTTCCCATGTCGGGACCTGCCTGCGGGCCCGCCTGAGCGCCTGCCTGACCGCCCTGAGGAGCCGCCTGCTGATACAGCTTGGCGGAGATCTCGTACAGGCTCTTTTGCAGATCTTCCTTGGCTGTGTTCATCAGCGCTACGTCGTTTTTGCCGATAGCCTCTTTCAGCGCGGCTGTCTTAGTGTTGATGGTGGTTTTATCCGCGTCCGCGAGCTTGTCGCCGTTTTCGTTGACGAGCTTCTCAGCCTGATATGCCAAGTTCTCAGCCTCGTTCTTTGCGTCTACCTCTTCGCGGCGCTTCTTATCCTCTGCCGCGTACTGCTCCGCGTCCTTGACAGCCTTGTCGATGTCCTCCTTGCTCATGTTGGTGGAGGAGGAAATTGTGATCTTCTGTTCCTTGCCGGTGCCGAGATCCTTAGCGGATACGTTTACGATACCGTTGGCGTCGATGTCGAAGGTTACTTCGATCTGAGGTACGCCGCGCATAGCCGGAGCGATGCCGGTGAGGGCAAACAGACCGAGCTGCTTGTTGTCGCGCGCGAATTCACGCTCACCCTGGAGCACGTTGATCTCTACCTGAGTCTGGTTGTCGGCTGCGGTGGAGAAGATCTGGCTCTTCTTGGTGGGGATGGTGGTGTTTCTGTCGATGATCTTGGTCATAACGCCGCCCATGGTCTCAACGCCCAAGGACAGGGGAGTTACGTCGAGCAGCAGCAGACCGTCAACCTCGCCGCCGAGTACGCCTGCCTGGATGGACGCGCCGATAGCAACGCATTCGTCGGGGTTGATGCCCTTGAAGGGTTCCTTGCCGATGAGCTTCTGTACAGCCTCCTGAACCGCGGGGATCCTGGAGGAGCCGCCTACCATCAGAACCTTGTCGATCTGACTGATCTGCAAGCCTGAGTCGGACAGCGCGGAACGCACGGGACCCATTGTAGCCTCTACCAAATCTGCGGTCAGCTCGTTGAACTTAGCTCTTGTCAGCGAATAATCCAAGTGCTTGGGACCGGTCTGGTCAGCGGTGATGAAGGGGATGTTGATGTCGGTGTTTGTTACGCTGGAAAGCTCGATCTTAGCCTTTTCCGCCGCGTCCTTAAGACGCTGCATAGCCATTTTATCGGATGACAGGTCGATGCCTGTGTCTGTCTTAAAGGAAGCTACCATCCAGTCGATGATACGCTTGTCAAAGTCGTCGCCGCCCAGACGGTTGTTACCGGCTGTGGCAAGTACCTCCTGTACGCCGTCGCCCATTTCGATGACGCTGACGTCGAAGGTGCCGCCGCCGAGGTCATATACCATGACCTTCTGGTCGTTTTCTTTATCTACGCCGTAGGAAAGCGCAGCCGCTGTAGGCTCGTTGATGATACGCTTTACGTCAAGACCGGCGATCTTGCCGGCGTCCTTGGTTGCCTGACGCTGCGCGTCGGTGAAGTAAGCCGGAACCGTGATAACAGCCTGTGTTACGGTTTCGCCGAGGTAAGCCTCAGCGTCAGCCTTAAGCTTGCCGAGGATCATTGCGGAGATCTCCTGAGGAGTGTAAGCCTTGCCGTCGATGTTTACCTTATAATCGCTGCCCATTTCTCTTTTGATGGAAGAGATGGTCCTGTCGGGGTTGGTGATAGCCTGACGCTTTGCGGCATGACCGACGATCCTTTCGCCGTCCTTTGTGAACGCTACAACGGAAGGTGTGGTTCTTGCGCCTTCTCTGTTGGCGATTACTACCGGCTCGCCGCCTTCGATTACTGCTACACATGAGTTAGTTGTACCTAAATCTATACCGATTGTTTTTGCCATAATTAATTCCTCCTGATACTGTTTATAATGTTTTGATACTTTATATAAATCGTGTGGTTGGTTAGTTTACTACCTGCACCATTGCGTGACGGATGATTTTGTCGCCGATTTTAAAGCCCTTTTGGAACACGTTGGCGATTTTGTTGGATTCCAGCTCGTCGCTGTCCACCATGGAAACCGCGTTGTGCAGCTCGGCGTCAAATTCGTCGCCTACCTCGCCGTAGGACTCGACCTTGAGCTTTTCAAAGCTCTTGCTCAGCTGATTGGAGATAAGCTCGATTCCCTTGACTATCTCGGCGTCGGCGTCCTTGAGGTTTTCCATCGCCATGCGGAAGCTGTCCGCTACGGGAAGCAGCTCGGTGACCGCCTTGGCGGTAGCGTCGTCATACAACGACAGCTTTTCGTTTGCGGTGCGCTTGCGGTAGTTGTCATACTCCGCCGCCAGCCGCATGTACTTATCCTTTTGCGCTTCAAGCTCTTCGGTAAGCGCCTTTATTTGCTCGTCCTTTTCGTCTGCGGGGGGAGTATCCTCCGCTTCCTCGGGAGCTGCCGCCTCTTCGGTCACTTCCTCGACCGCTTCGGCGTTTTTCTCCTTGTCCTTTTTCTTGGACATATATATTCCTCCTTTTGGTTAATAGTCGATCATTTCGTTCAGCAGCTCGCTGACACATTCAGCGGTACAGTTGAGCACAGATATCATCCTTGCGTAGTCCATGCGCATGGGTCCTATCACCGCGAGCACTCCCGAGGGACTGCCGTCGATTTTGTACCGTGCGGACACCACCGAGCTGTACGCAAGCTCTACTCTGCTGTTTTCTTTGCCTATGGTCGCCGCGGTATTCAGCGGAAGCCGTTCCAGCATTGCTGCCAAATCGTGCTGATTCTGCAAAAACTCCAAGATCCTGTCCGCCTGAGCGTCGCCTATCAGTCTGCCCAAGCCGCTGTGATATACGCTGACCACGCGAGCCAGATCGCACGCTTCCTTGATCGCGATAAGCGCCGAGGGCATCAACAGCGATAATTCGCCGAAGCCTGCCGCCGCCGTTTGGATGAACGGACGGTTGACGGCTTCCAGCCGAACGCCCGCAAACACATCGTTGAGCGCCTTGTCAAAGACCTGCAGGATCTCCGGAGTAAGCAAAAACTCACAGCGGAACAGCTTGGTTTTTATAATGCCGTTTGATACGATCACAACCGCCATAGCCGCGTGAGCGCCCGTCGGCACAAAGCTGATTTTGCGGATCCTGCTTTCCTCGCCGCCCGGTGTGGTGGCAAAGGCGACGTAGTCGGTCAGCCTCGTCAGCAGGTTGGACGCGTTTTGCAGCAAGCTTTCGGGGGAGTCGGCGTTTTGTGACAGGGCGTCGGTTATATACTCTCTGCCCTGCGCCGTTACGGGTTTAACGTCGAGCGCGTTGTCCACATAATAGCGGTAGCCGCGCTGGGTGGGGATACGTCCTGCCGAGGTATGCGGCTGAACAATGTAACCGCGCTCGGTCAGATCCGCCATGTCGTTGCGCACAGTAGCCGAGGAAACCTTTAGCCCCGCCTCCTGAATAAGCGCCTTGGAGCCGACCGGCTCGCCTGTTTGGATGTAGCTTTCTACAATTGCGGAAAGAATCTGTTTTTTTCTTGCAGCCGGTTCCATACCATCACCTCTCAGTTTTGAGGTTTAGCACTCTAAGGGTGGGAGTGCTAACTGCTTTATTCATACTATAAACCTAAAGTCAGTAAAAGTCAAGTCTTTTCTGAAAAAACTTTTCCTATTTTGGAAAGTTTCAACTTTTCATCACATTCATTCTTGACTTTTCGACGCGCGCCGTCTATATTATTTAATAGAAACAGAACGGATGTGATACGATGAACGAATTTTTCCAATACGGCGCGGTCGTGCTGTGGGTCGTGCTGGCTGTACTGACCTTTATCATTGGCAAAAAACACGGCGCGGCAGGGTATTTGCTGTCGGTGTTCTTTGTGTTTATGGCGGTCTGGTACGGACTGAGCGCCTTTGGCAAGCTGCCGATGTTCGACGGAGCAATGAGCTATGTGTTCCGCGGCATTTTGCTGGTGTTTTTGCTGCTGATAGTCTTTGCGTGGTACCGCATGCGCACACGTCAGGCACAGTCCGCAAAGCAGCACAAGGACGGCTGCAACTGTGACGAGTGCCGCAACAGCCACAAGGACGAACTGCATGTTGATTAGTATATACCGATATACACTATATATTGTTGCATGTTGAGCAGCACACAAAAAAATTTGCTTTTTTTGAAAAAACGCTTGATTTTCAGCCGTTTTTATGCTAATATATTATCCATATGACTGATATTTTA
>CAMHCD010000141.1 GCA_946183545.1 uncultured Clostridia bacterium | reverse complement strand
ATTTTTTTGCAAAAAAACTGGCCCAAAACTCTTTCAAGTTTTGAGCCAGCCCCAGCTCCTTTGAAAAAGGAGCCTTTCCCACGCTTACATAAATTTTTACCATCATCAAATCAGAAAACAAAGTTTTTCGACAAATTGAGCCTTCCGCTGTGGGAAGGCTCAGTAAGTATATTACAGATTGTTTTGTGCGTTTTCCTTGTCCTGCTCTTTTGCCTTATCCATTGTCGTATTCATAAGCTCCTGTAGCTCGGCGTCGGATTTATTCTTTAGCTCACCCTCAGCATACAGCTTAATGAGCACTCTGGCTATCGGTTTTTCTCCGGAGGTGAACACAAGGTCATAGTCGCCTGCCTGCCAGTAGTCCGGGTGAACATAAACCTCGCCCCAGCTTGTGCTGCCGTCGTCGGTGTTTTCGGGAGCCTGCAAAGCCACAGTCGCTACGTTATCCTGAAGGTTTGCGACAAACGAATCGGTAAAGGTCTGCGGGTCGTCGCTGTGCGGAACGATATATGCGGAAATGCCCGATTTTTCGGTCGATTCAAGCGTAACGGATATCCATTCGTTCAGCTCGAACGCGCTGCGGATGCTTTCGGCTGCAACGGGCTTGCCGTTAACGCCGCCCTCCACGGTGCCTGCCTGGTTGCCGTCGAGCGATACGCCGGTGATTATCGGCTCCGCGTTATCCTCGGCGTTAAGCTGATACAGGGTTCCGGGGATCAAAGCGACTTTTACCTCTGTAGTATTTTCCTCTGTGCTGCTGATAAGTGTAGCGTCGGTCGCCTTGACGACTTCGGTCGTCTCCTGCGCGGCTGCGGTTGACTGCTGACCGTCTGAGCTTTTGGAGGACGAGGCGTCCTTGCCGCCGCATGCCGCAAGCGTCATCACCATAGCGGCAGCCAAAGAGATGCATAAGAATCTTTTCATAGGTTAAAACCTCCTATAGTAATACTATTTCGGCGCTGCTGCACCATCTGTAGATTATTATACACCAAAGGATGGAAATTGTCCAATAGGTATCAAAAGAATTCTACACAAACATCAAAACAAAACAGACAAAAATACTGCTGTAACAAACAAAAAGACATTGATTTTATATTTCCGCTTTGATATAATGGTTACACCGATTACCCATTATGAGAGGTTAGCTATGGATACTATTCTGCAATGCCCCGTCTGCGGCAACGCTCTGCATAAAGCCGAGCATGCTCTTGTATGCTCAAGCCGTCACAGCTTTGACATAGCCAAGGAGGGCTACGTTAATCTGCTGATGTCCGGCAAGCCCGGAGATCAAAAGGGCGACAACAAAGAAATGGCGCGGTCTCGCCGCGACTTTTTGAACAAGGGCTTCTACTCTCCCCTTGCAAAAGCCGTCAGCGGCTGCATAGGAAGCCTGACGCGCAAGGGTGACAATGTGCTTGACATCTGCTGCGGCGAAGGCTACTACACCGAGTTTGCTGCCAAAAGCCATGAACGCGAATACTACGGCTTTGATATTTCCAAGAACATGGTAAGGCTTGCGGCAAAACGGCACTGCGGCGCAAGCTTCTTTGTAGCCAACATCGCATCTATCCCCGTCAAGTCCGAAAGCGTCGCGCTGGCGTTCCATCTGTTTGCGCCGTTCCGCGAGGATGAGTTCGCGCGAGTACTAAAGCCCGGCGGCACGCTTGTGACCGCCATCCCCGGCAAGCATCATTTGTACGGGCTCAAAGAAGTCCTCTACCCCGAGCCGTACTACAACGACGAAAAACCTCCGCAGGCAGACGGAATGAAGCTTCACGATCAAATCCGCGTCCGCGCGGAGATCAATCTAAGCAGCAGCCGGGATATAAACGCCCTGTTCCAAATGACCCCCTACTACTACCACACCCCGACCGAGGGTATGAAGCGGCTCGAACAGCGCGAAGCCCTGAGCACAGATATCGAGTTTGTGCTGCTGATGTACCAAAAGAGTTGACATGGCTGACTATTATGAATATTTCTGTCCCAAAAAGCCTAAATAATAATAAATAACCGCATTATTTTACTTGACAAAAGCACCGCATGTGTACTATAGTAAAGATAGATAGATTTAACTGTACTGCTCAACTGCGTTTTCCCTATTCACCGTATAATCAATATCATGCTCTTGTTTTTGTTTATAATATACAAACGCTAACCTGTTTTAGCAGTAATCACTAAATATCAAAGTGGTATTTTATGTGACTTTGTGCGAATCTTGTCACTTTTTGTATTTTTTAAAGTATAATTATAGTTACTAAAGTAGCGTACTAAAATAGTGCATCGGATGTATAAATAGCCGAATTATACAAGATTAACGGAGGACTATTATGAAACCATTAAAAACTAAGGTAAGCATAACTCTTGACGATAATATTGTATACAAAATTAAGCTATTAAGCGAACAGGACGACCGCTCTTTTTCGCAGTACATTAACATGGTTTTAAAACAACACATCGTCCAAAAGGAAAAAGATGAGTAAAAATGTCTTACAACCCATACAGAGGTGTATCGAATATATACACCTCTGTTTTTTGCTAGTATAAAATGTAGTATTTTATCCTTGTTTATGTGATTTTTAAGTTATTCTATGCACTATCATGTATAATATAATTGAGCGCTATACCACTATCAAAATACAAAGGATGAAGTTATATGAAACCCTTAAAGGACAATGTCAGTATTACGCTCGATGAGGATGTTGTTGCAAAGATTCGTAAATACAGCGAACAGGACGACCGTTCGTTCTCTCAGTACATCAACATGGTACTGAAAGCCCACATCAGGCAAGCGGAGGAGAATGATTCCCCAAAAGCCTAAGCTTACCCGCATTTTTTCAAGACTGACCCGGATTTCCGGGTCAGTTTTTATTTTACGAAAAAAATATTTTACAAATAAAAAACAAGGCTGCTCCAAACGAAGCAGCCTTGAAAAGTAAAATGATTTTACATTTTTTCTCTCTTAACATAAGAGGTGTGCAGAAGCTCGTGAGCAAGGTGAGAACCGGGCTCTCCGAGGTAATCCTTATAGATAGCTTTGATCTCGGGGTTCTTATGGGACTTTCTGTACTCAAGTGCAAGATCGTCCTCATACAGAGCCTTGGCACGGAGCGCCTTAAGGTCGGTAAAGTTCCTTACGTGACCGGGCTGGATGGGCTGACCGCCGCCGTTTACGCAGCCGCCGGGACAGCACATAACCTCGATGAACTGATAAGGAGACTCGCCTGCTCTGATCTGATCGAGCAGCTTTGCAGCGTTCTTAAGACCGGAGGTAACAGCGACCTTTACTTCCTTGCCTGCGATATTGTAGGTAGCTTCCTTGATATCGTCGGTACCGCGAACTTCGGTGTAGTCCACATTCTCAAGGTCTTCGCCGGTGAGCACGTCCGCTACGGTACGCAGAGCAGCTTCCATAACGCCGCCGGTCGCGCCGAAGATGGTGCCTGCGCCCGAACCGATAGCCATGATGGGATCGAAGTCCTCGTCGGCAAGCTCGGTGAACTGGATACCGGCGGTCTTGATCATCTTGGCAAGCTCACGGGTGGAGATGGAGATGTCGTTGTCCTGCATTCCGTCGCGACCCTGGTCGTCACGCTGGATCTCAAACTTCTTTGCGATACAGGGCATTACGGATACAACAACAATATTCTTGGGATCGATACCCGCCTTCTCAGCGTAGTAAGACTTGATCATAGCGCCCTGCATCTGCTGAGGTGACTTACAGGTGGACAGGTGCGGGATAAGGTCGGGATAATAGTGCTCACAGAACTTGATCCAGCCGGGTGAGCAGGAGGTGATCATCGGCAGTGTGCCGCCGTTGGTCACGCGCTGGATGAACTCGGTACCCTCTTCCATGATGGTAAGGTCGGCGCCGAAGTTGGTGTCGAATACCTTGTCAAAGCCGAGCATCTTAAGAGCGGCAACCATCTTGCCCTTTACATTGGTGCCGATGGGCATATCAAAGCACTCGCCCAAGGTTGCGCGGATGGAAGGAGCGGTGTGAACAACAACGTGCTTTTCGGGATCTGCGATAGCCTCGAACACCTTGTCGGTGTCGTCACGCTCAACCAGAGCGCCGGTGGGACAAACTACGGTACACTGACCGCAGCTTACGCAGCTTACGTCGCCCAAATCAAGGTCGAACGCGCAGCCAATAGCGGTGTCAAAGCCGCGGTTGTTTGTGCCGATAACAGATACGTACTGCTGCTTACAAGCGGCTACGCAGCGACGGCACAAAATGCACTTGTTGTTATTGCGTACAAGGTGCAGTGTGCTGTGATCCTCCGCACGGATGGGATCCTCGCCGTCCTTGTACTTCTTTTCGTTAACGCCGTACTCCATACAGAGCTGCTGTAATTCGCAGTTTGTGTTTTTGGGGCAGGACAGGCATTTTTTATCGTGATTGGAGAGCAAAAGCTCAAGGTTCATTTTTCTGTATTTGCGGATCTGAGGTGTATTGGTAAAGATCTCGGTGCCCTCGCGGTCGATGGGATATACGCAGGCAGCTACCAGGCTTCTTGCGCCCTTTACCTCGCACAGGCACATACGGCACGCACCGATCTCGTTGATCTCTTTTAAGTAGCAGAGCGTCGGAACTTTGATACCGAACTTATGGCAGGCTTCAAGAATAGTAGTATTTTTCTCGACTTGATAGTCTTTACCGTTGATTTTAAT
>CAMHCD010000140.1 GCA_946183545.1 uncultured Clostridia bacterium | reverse complement strand
TACACCTTCCCCAAGATGGGCGAAAAGGCTTACTTCATCGCTATCCCCACCTCATCGGGCACAGGCTCCGAGGTTACTCCCTTTGCTGTAATCACCGATCAGGAAACCGGAATCAAATATCCGCTGGCTGACTACGAGCTGATGCCCAACATGGCTATCGTAGACGCGGACAACATGATGAGCGGCCCCAAGGGACTGACCGCGGCTTCCGGTATCGACGCGGTATCTCACGCGCTGGAAGCATACGCCTCAATGATGGCGACCGACTTTACCGACGGCCTTGCTCTTAAGGCGCTAAAGGTTATTTTTGAATATCTGCCGGCATGCTACGACAACGGCATGAACGAGCCCGTTGCTCGCGAAAAGGTAGCTCACGCGGCTACAATGGCAGGCATGGCGTTTGCCAACGCCTTCCTCGGAGTATGCCACTCAATGGCTCACAAGCTCGGCGCGTTCCATCACATCGCCCACGGCGTAGCCAATGCCCTTATGCTGGAGCAGGTAATCCGCTTCAACAGCGCCGAGGTTCCCACCAAGATGGGCACCTTCCCGCAGTATGACCATCCCCATACTCTGGCGCGTTACGCCGAGGTCGCACAGTTCCTCGGCTTCGGCGGCAAGGATGACAAAGAGAGTGTCGAGAACCTGATAGACGGCATCAATGACTTAAAGGCGCGCGTAGGCATCAAGGCGACAATAGCCGACTACGGCGTCAGCGAGGAGGACTTCCTTGCTACTCTTGACGAGATGAGCGAGCAGGCATTTGACGACCAGTGCACCGGCGCTAACCCCCGTTACCCCCTGATGAGCGAGATCAAGCAGATGTACCTCAACGCGTACTACGGCAACAATAAAGAAACTGTTTAAATAACTAAGGCGGCTCGTGACTGAGCCGCCTTTGCCTTATATATATTCGTTTACGCTTCCGCAGTCAACACGGTCATCTTATAGTCCGGGTTGGAGATGTAAAACACGGTGTCGGGGTAGAGCGTGTAGGGAACTCCCTTGACTATGCGCGAGTTATCCTCCAAGTACACGCCGTTTGTTGACTTATCCGTCAGCAGGAACAAGCCCGAGGCGGAATCAAAGCGGAGTATACAGTGTACGCGGCTGATGTTAGTGTCCTTAGCTATCACATAGCTGCAGCTTTTTGAGGAGCGTCCGAGCGCAAAATCAATATCGGAAGGCACCAGCGCCTTATTCTTGATTTGACCGTCTACTATTCTTGCGATAAAAGCTTTCTTGGGAATCATCATTTTGCCTCCTGCGGAATAATCTATACTAATTGTAAACGATAAATGCAAAATCTGTCAATATGGTTTTACTATTTTTTTGCAAAAACGATTGCCAATCCGCGCGCGGCGTGCTATGATGGGATCATCAACAGTACGGAGGTATCGGCATGACACAAAAAAAGGCTTTTTCATTGGGCGTCACCGTGGGCAGGTTCCAGACCTTCCACACGGGGCATGAATATATGATAGACAAGGCAATCCAGATCTGCGACACGGTCGGCGTGTTTGTAGGCTCGTCGCAGGAAAGCGGAACCGAAAAGAACCCCTTCTCCTACGAGACCCGCGAGCGACTGCTCAAAAAGCTGTTCGGCGACCGCATTGCTGTATATCCCCTGCCCGACATAGGCGTGGGCAACAACAGCAGCTGGGGCGATTATGTGCTTAAAAACATCCGTGAGCGCTTTGGCCGCGCGCCGGAGCTGCTTGTTTCCGGCAAGGAAGCGCGCCGCGTCGATTGGTTCGACAGCGCCCGAGGCGTTAACGTTGCCGAGCTGTATCTGCCGAAGATAATCGATATTTCCGCCACCAAAATGCGCGAATTCTTTATCACCGATAACTTTGAGGAGTGGAAAAAATACACAAACCCAAAGCTATGGGACGAATACGAAAGCCTGCGAGCCGAGGTGCTTGTGTCAAAAGATAACCATTTTACCGCCAGTTTGTAACAAAATCAGCCGTCTGACACCATTGTCAGGCGGTTTTATTTGGTAGTACACGGAATTAGTATTATTATGTAGGATTTTGTTACATCTGCGCATTGACAATATTTCATTTATTTTGTATAATAGTGTACACGGCTAAACAGAATCCCATATTTGTAACATAAAACGCGTGTCTGATTTCGTCATTATCTCCGCACAATCACAGCCGTTTGACAGACACCGCGTTTTGGGATAGGAAAGGAGATGACGGGTCATGATCGATAAATTAAAAAAACACCTGCTTTACGGCGGGATAGATAAAAAGGAATTCGATCAGGTACGTAAGCCGATATCCGAAGCGAACCATAAGGCGCTGCGTTATTGGTCGCTCTTGGTCAGCTGCTTCTGGATATATTGTCTGGTGATGTCATTTTTTGCCGATGACTACAAAATGTGCCGCCCGGCTTATATCATCTCTCTTGCTTCCTGTGTATTGATTTACCTGTGCACGCGCTTTATAATGCCGAGGTTTCCAAACGCACTTGTCCTGTTAAAATATTTATTCAGGCTGTCGCTGATAGGCGGCGGAATAGGAATAGCGGTGTGTCAATGGAACGTGCGCTCGCTGACCCTGTTTGCGGTAGCGATTATTTCACCTTCTATTTTTATAGACAGCACGATCTCCTCTTTGATCGCTCATTGCTCCGCGCTTGTTTTATACATCCTTTTAGGCGCTAACACAATACACCCGGATATCTTTTACTGGGGAATGAATAATTACATTTTGTTCTCCGTCTTTGGACTGCTTATAGGAAACTCTCTCAACAAACAGCGTTATGAGCGTAACGTATACGCGGAGTACGAAAAAAAGCTGGCGGAGGCGCAAAAGCGATACGCCAACTACGACCGTATGACAGGGCTTAAAAACAGACACGCCTACGAGGATATGTTGCTCCAAATCAGAAACAATCCTCCGGCTGAGTTCTGCATAGTTATGGCGGATATCAACGGCTTGAAGGTAACAAACGATACCATAGGACATGATGCGGGCGACGAGCTGCTGATAGGTGCTTCGGAATGTCTGTCCTCCGCTTTTGAGGGAATAGACACGATATACCGCATCGGCGGCGACGAGTTCTGTGTTATTATGGAAGGCAGTGCCGAAAAAGCCGAGCACTATATTGAGCGGCTGGAGGAACTGGCGTCCAAATGGCGTGGTCATATCGTTAACGGTGTTTCCATTTCCACGGGCTTGGCTTCAAGCAAGAATCACGACGACGTCAAATCCGTATTTGCCGAGGCAGACCAAAAAATGTATGAGAGCAAGCGCGATCATTACACAAAGCTCGGTAACGACAGAAGAATCTACAGAAGATATTAAACCAAAAGCGTCTTGTTATTACAAACAGGGCGCTTTTTTATTTGACAGTACCGTCTTATATGGACATCGCGCCGGTTTTATGCTATGATAGTATCACCGACGACACAGGGGGTTATTTATGAAAAGCTATAAATCAACCGTTACCACAGACCCCTCGGGGTTTGTTGTGCTTGCGGACTATGTGCCGAGCATTATTCAGGAAATAAGATACTACTCTACATATAACTTCATCGGCGAGCGTATAGACGGATATGAGGAGCCGTGCGCCCTGCTTACAAAGGAAGCCGCACGCGCGCTTAAAACCGTAAGCAACGAAATGTTCGTTTTGGGCTACCGCCTAAAGGTTTTTGACGCGTACCGCCCCGTAAACGCGGTAAAACATTTTGTGCTTTGGAGCATAGAGGATCAGGACATCAGGATGAAGCCTTACTTTTATCCCGAGCTGCAAAAGCAGGAGCTTTTTGAAAAGGGCTATATAGCCAAGCAATCGAGCCACAGCCGCGGCAGCACGGTGGATCTGACCCTGTTTGACATGAGCACCGGCAAGGAGCTCGATATGGGCAGCCCGTTCGATCTGTTCAGCGAGGTCTCTCACCCCGACTGCAAGGACGTCACCGAGGAACAGTATAATAACCGCATGCTTTTGCAGCGCGCTATGGTTCGCAACGGATTTCTTCCGATTGATTGCGAGTGGTGGCATTTTACGCTGGAAAACGAGCCGTATCCCGACACATATTTTGAATTTCCCGTGTCATCTAATTACTTAAGAAGATAACGAAGCCGCTTTTTTGATCATAACAATAAAGTATTAGCATAAGCACTTGTTTTCCGTTAAATAATGTGTTATAATCAAAAAAGGATAATATGGTATATGGAGTGATTTGTATGGGTCTTTTTAGAAAAGAAACCACCGAAGAAACTAATAACTATAAAGGCATGAAAAAACGACAGCTGATAGAGATAGTTAATTCTCAGATCAGCACGATAGACTATCTCCAAAAAAAGCTCGACACTACCACTCAGGAGCTTGCGCAAGCTAAGGCATCCGGAGGCGCTGAGCAGTCCGGCGCTCAGGCGGAAAAGGTCGCTTCACTGACAAAGGAGAACGATCAGCTGCGCAGTCAGACCGAAGCACTGCAGCGTCAGCTTGATGAATTGAACGCAAAAAGGCAAAAGGAAGCCGCCGCAGCAAGCCAAAACACAGCCCCGGACGGACGCAGCGCGGAGCTTGAAAAGGAGATCGCTCAGCTAAAAAAAGCCGCAGCGGAGTCACAGCAGCGCGCAAACGCGGAGATCGCTCAGCTTAAAAATGCCGCAGCGGAGTCGCAGCAGCGCGCAAACGCGGAGATCGCTCAGCTTAAAAAAGCCGCAGCGGAGTCGCAGCAGCGCGCAAACGCGGAGATCGCTCAGCTTAAAAAAGCCGCAGCGGAGTCGCAGCAGCGCGCAAACGCGGAGATCGCTCAGCTTAAAAAAGCCGCAGCGGAGTCGCAGCAGCGCGCAAACGCGGAGATCGCTCAGCTTAAAAAAG
>CAMHCD010000139.1 GCA_946183545.1 uncultured Clostridia bacterium | reverse complement strand
ATCAGAGCGCAAACGCCGCCGCAAAGAACAGCCTGCTCGCCGAAGAGGTCGGTTTCGGTTTCGGTTCTGAAGGTAGTTTCCAGAACGCCTGCTCTTGCGCCGCCGATACCCAGAGCGTAAGCCAGAGCCTTATCCTTAGCCTGACCGGTAGCATCCTGAGCAACAGCTACAAGACAGGGAACGCCCTTGCCTGCCTGATACTCGCTTCTTACGGTGTGACCGGGGCCCTTGGGCGCGATCATGGTAACGTCAACGTCTGCGGGAGGTACGATCTGACCGAAGTGGATAGCAAAGCCGTGAGCGAACATCAGCATGTTGCCTGCTTCCAGGTTGGGCTCGATGTCCTTCTTGTACATAGCAGCCTGCTTCTCGTCGTTGATGAGGATCATAATGATGTCTGCCTTCTTGGCAGCCTCGGCAGCGGTGAATACCTCAAAGCCCTGTGCCTCAGCCTTTGCCCAGGACTTACTACCCTCGTAAAGTCCGATAATAACGTTGCAGCCTGACTCCTTCAGGTTGAGCGCGTGTGCGTGACCCTGGCTGCCGTAGCCGATGATAGCAATGGTCTTGCCCTCGAGGAGCGCAAGGTTACAATCGGACTGATAATAAATCGGCGCCTTCATGTTTTCTCTGTAATCTTTCATGGTGATTTCCTCCTTGCCGCACTGCGGCATATGATATTAATAAATTTATTAAAAGCTAATTTAAACCGACACTGCGGACGCGCCGCGGTCGATGGCGATAGTGCCTGTACGGACGATCTCACGGATGCCGTAGGGCTTGAGCATATCAATCAACGTTTTGACGCGCGCTGAGGTCTCGCAATACTCCACGGTAACGCAGCTCGGAGCGGCGTCTACTATTTTTGCCTGCATGATCTCGGCGGTCTTGATGATCTCTGCTCGTTTTGACGCGGCACAGTGAACCTTTATAAGGATCAGCTCACGGCTTATGAACTCGCCTTCGTTGAGGCGCTTTACCTTGATGACGGGGATCACCTTGTTGAGCTGCTTTTCGAGCTGCTCAACCACATATTCGTCTCCGTTTGCAACAATGGTGATGCGCGAAACGTTTGGGTCGGCGGTCACTCCCACAGCAAGGGAGTCGATGTTAAAGCCCCTGCGCGAGAACAAGCCCGAGATCTTGGAAAGCACGCCCGCCTGATTTTCAACCAGAATGGATAATGTATACTGCATACCTTCCTCCTTAGATCGACGGCGTGTCGGGATAGACGTTGCACACCAAGATGAACGGCTTATCCGATTTTACAATACGCTTGATGATCTGCTCGGCTTCCTCGTTGGAGCTTGCCTCGGCGTGGTCTATGCCGTAGGCGTCGGCGATCTTCAAAAAGTCTGGATCGCCCTCCAAAACGGTAGCGCTGTGGCGCTTGTTGTAGTGGTTATCCTGCAATTCGCGAACCATGCCGAGGCGGTGGTTGCGCATGATGATGATCTTGATGGCAAGCTGATGTCCGGCAATGGTAGCCAGCTCGTTCATGCCCATCTGGAAGCTGCCGTCGCCGCACACGACCACAACGTCGCGGTTGGGACGGGCAAACTTTGCGCCGACTGACGCGGGGATGGAATAGCCCATCGTGCCCATGCCGCCGGTGGTGAGGAACCTGCCCTCACGGATGCGGAAGTTGTTGGCGCACCAGATCTGGTTTTGACCTACGTCGGCGACCAATATCGCCTTGGAGCGCAGCATTGCGCTGAGGTGGCTGACCAGCGTGCGCGGCTCCACATAGCCGTCAAAAACGGGCGGCACGCGGAACAGCTCCTTCTTCCAGGTCTTGACGGTCTCCTGCCACTGCTTGGGAACCTGATAATCGCCGATCTCCTCGATCAGCATATTCATAACGTTCTTCATATCGCCGACGATGGGGATCTCGGTTTTTACGTTTTTGCCGATCTCCGCAGGATCGATGTCGATATGGATCACGGTGTTGTTTTCACTCATCTGGTGAGGCGCGGCAACCGCACGGTCGCCCAAACGCGCGCCGCATACGATAACCAGATCCGCCTCGTGCAAAGCGCGGTTAGCAACGCGCTTGCCGTGGGTGCCGAGCATGCCCAGATACATCTCGTGTTCGCTGGGCATAACGCCGATGCCCATCATAGTTGAGATAACGGGGATACGGGTCGCGTCGGCAAACTTCTGGAATTTTGGCTTTACGCCCGACAGCAGCACACCGCCGCCGGATACGATAATGGGGCGTTTGCTCTCCTTAATAGCCTCAACCGCGCGTTTTACCTGAATGGCGTGACCCTTGGTGTTTGGCTTATAACCTAAGATATTTACCTTTTCGGGGTATTCAAAGGACTCTATCTCATTTTCCTGGATATCCATTGGGATATCGATCAAAACGGGACCCTTTCTGCCGGTAGAGGCAATGTGGAACGCCTCCCTGAACACACGGGGCAAGTCCTCTGTTTTTTTGACAATGTAGCTGTGCTTGACAAACGGCTCACAAGCGCCGGTGATGTCCGCTTCCTGGAACACATCCCTGCCCAGCAGGTCGCTGCGCACCTGTCCGGTGATGGCAACAAGCGGTATGGAATCGGTATAGGCGGTGGCTATACCTGTGATAAGGTTAGTCGCGCCCGGTCCCGAGGTTGCCACGCACACACCCGGCTTGCCGCTGCAGCGTGCGTATCCGCTTGCCGCATGAGCCGCGTTTTGCTCCTGACGCACCAAAACATGCTTGATGTCGGAGTCATAAAGTTTATCGTAGAAAGGGCAAATCGTTGCGCCCGGATAACCAAAGACGATGCTGATGCCCTCGGCTTCCAAACATTTAACCATGATATCCGCTCCGCTGATCATGAAATTGTCCCTCCTTGTCCTTGTTTTATTCACGTTTAACTTATATTATACTACACATTTATACGGATGTAAAGAAAAAATTTCAAGCAGAGTTGAGAGTTGAGAGTTTAGAGTTTAGAGAGTTTACTCTGTAATTCTGAGCAAAGCGAAATTTTGCTCTGCAAACACTTGGATGACATCTTCTCTCAACTCTCCACTCTAAACTCTCCACTCTATTATATTTCCTTCTTCGGGTCTACGTAGACGGTTTTGTTGTTTACATAGATCACCATGCCCGGTTTTGCGCCGGCAGGCTTGCTGACGTTGCGTACCAAGGTGTAATCAACCGGAACATTGCTGCTCTCACGCGCCTTGCTGTGGTACGCCGCCAGACGCGCCGCCTCCAAGACGGCGGTATTGCTGACCTCTTTGCCCTCTGCCGCGATTATAACATGCGAGCCGTGGATGTCTTTAGTGTGGAGCCATATGTCGTTTTTGGCGGCAGCCTTGGTCAATTGGTCGTTTTGGCGATTGTTCCTGCCTACATATACAGTGAAGCCGTCGGTGGTGGTATAGGTACGCGGCGGCAGCTTTTGCAGCTTTTGCTGTTTGCCGCGGGGTTTTCTCAAATAGCCCTGCTCGCAAAGCTCCTCGCGTATCTGCGACAGCTCGCGCTCGTTTTCAGCACGCTGCACGTTGTCGAGCGTTGACTCCAGATACTTAAGCTCTGCCCTTCCCTTTTCGATCTGCTCCGCCAAAGCGATCTCGGCATTCTTCGCCTTTTGGTAGTCCTTATAATACTTCTGCGCGTTTGCCGCAGGAGACAGCGCCGGGTTCAGTTTGATTATTTTTGTTTTGCCCTCGGGGTCGTAGTAATTCTCCGCCTCAACAAATGAGGCACCGCGTTCGATCCGGTATAGGTTCGCCTGCAACAGATCGCCGCAGATGCGCAGTTCCTCACGGTCGGCGCAACGGCTGAGCTCGGTGTGCTGCTTTTGCAGCTTTCGCGCCGTGCGGTCACAGAGGTTATGGAGCAGTTTATTAAGCGAATGTGACTTGACGCGCATACGCTCCTTGCTGTCACGCTCTGCGTAAAAGTTATCAATTGCGGCGTTAAAGCTTTCGTTTTGCTCCGTTTTGGCAAAGCTGCCGTACTGCTCAATTGGAATAAACGCCACGTCAAGCGGCCTGCCGTCCTCGCGGTATACCGTGACGGGCGTGCCGCCGCAGGTTTCGGTTATCTGCTTTAGGCGCGTGATCTCATCGATCAGGCGGTCATACAGAAAGCCCGTGATGCGGTTGGTGGCGTCCTCTTGTACGCGGTACTCAAGTTCGCGGCAAATCAGCGGAGAAACGCCTTGAACAGTGTGGAGGATCGCCTTGTTGAGCGGCATTTCCGCAGGTAAGCCGATTATCGCTTCCGCGATCTCCTCCGGTATAGTTTCCAGGATGTTATATTTTTCCTGAGCCTTGGGCAGCTCGTAGGGGATGTTAGGCAGCACATAACGTTCGCTGTTGCTCGTCAGATCGACGCGTTTCAGCGCGTCCACGATCACGCCGGTGTCGCGGTTAACAATGATGATATTGCTGTACATGCCCATGATCTCGCACACCACTGAAAGGGTCACGAAATCGCCCAGCTCGTTGGTGCACTCAAAGTCGAGCGCAAGTATACGGTCACAGCCCCTCTGACGTACGCCGATCAGCTTGCCGCCGCCCAAACGCTTGCGCAGCAGCATACAGAACATCGGAGGCTGCACGGGGTTTTCCGGCGTCTGGGCGCAAAAATTGACCCGCGCCGTATTGGAACGCGCCGAAAGCAGCAGCTTTTTGCTGCCTGAATAGCTGCGCAGAGTCAACACCAGTTCGTCACGGTTCGGCTGGTAAATTTGATTCACCCGAGCCCCCATAGCCTCCTGCTCGATTTCATGCTTGATATGTCGTAAAAAAATTCCGTCCATATTTTTTAGATCGCGTACTTTGACTTTGAAGTAATCCGAACGTTCGCGTTTCGCGGGAAAAGATCATCAAGTACGCTGCCTTTCATTATAGTTCAGATCGCGTACTT
>CAMHCD010000138.1 GCA_946183545.1 uncultured Clostridia bacterium | reverse complement strand
TTTCGGGCGGCGCAAGAATGCAGGAGGGTATTTTGTCGCTGATGCAGATGGCAAAAACCTCCGGAGCGGTCAAGCGTCACAGCGACGCCGGACTGCTGTATATCACCGTATTGACCGACCCCACCACGGGCGGAGTTACCGCCTCGTTTGCCATGGAGGGCGACATTATTTTGGCTGAGCCCGATTGTCTGGTTGCCTTTGCGGGTCCGCGCGTTATCGAGCAGACCATGCGTCAAAAGCTGCCAAAGGACTTTCAGACCTCCGGCTTTGTAATGCAAAAGGGCTTTATCGACGCGGTCGTCAGCCGTCATATGTTGAAAACGACAGTGTCAAAGCTGCTTAAAATGCACGGCTATGCGCCTGCGGAACAGGAGGCTGCGGAGTAATGACAGCTTACGAAAAGGTAATGGCGGCGCGCGACAGCAATAAGCTGACCGCTATTGATTATATTGCGCATATGTTCGGCGAGAGCTTTATCGAGCTGCACGGCGACCGCCGTTTTGCGGACGATAAGGCGATCATAGGCGGCTTGGGTATGCTATACGACATGCCCGTGACCGTTATCGGAATCGAAAAGGGCAGGAACACCCGCGAGCGCATGGAGCGTAACTTCGGTCAGGCGCACCCCGAGGGCTACCGCAAGGCGCTGCGGCTGATGAAGCAGGCGGAAAAGTTCCACCGTCCCGTGCTCTGTCTTGTTGACACCAGCGGCGCGTTCCCCGGCATAGGTGCGGAGGAGCGCGGTCAGGGACAGGCTATTGCCGAAAACCTGATGGAAATGATGACGCTCAAAACCCCCGTACTGACGATACTCATAGGCGAGGGCGGCAGCGGCGGCGCGTTGGCGCTTGCGGTTGCCGACGAGGTGTGGATGTTCGAGACCTCTGTGTATTCGGTCATCTCGCCCGAGGGCTGCGCGTCAATCCTCTGGAAGGACAGCTCCAAGGCTCCGGAGGCTGCCGAGGCGCTGAAAATGACGGCGCAGGATCTGTTCGACTTTGGTGTTATCGAGCGTATTATCCGCCAGCCTAAGGCAGAGGACAACGCTATGTTTGAAAGCTTAAAGCTGCTTATCAGCCGCACGTTTGAAAAGAACATGCAGTTTTCCGCGGAAGAACTGACCGAGAGGCGCTACAACCGCTTCCGCAAAATCGGAACGGAGCACTTGGCGTAAAAAGCATAATAATAAGGGCAGACAGGTTTTTGACCTATCTGCCCGTTTTTGTCGGTATTACCGCTCGGGTTATTTTGTTGTAGCTACCTCTTCTTCAAGGTTTACGTCGTAGCCTGTAGTAAAGGTGAACGGGGCTGAGCTTTCATCAAACATAAACGACATATCTATCTCGGCGTACAATTCCTTTATGTCGGAGGTCACGGTTATGGTATCAACTATCGTTTTCGTATGACCCGGTGTTAAATCTATAAGCGAGGCACCAAAATCATCTTCGTCCTCGGTAGCGTCGCCAATGGAAATAGAGGAGTAATTATCCTTGGAGTCGTACGGATTTACAACGTAGCCGTCGTAGATTTTATAGCTTGTATCCGATGTGTTTGTAACGGTAACGGTGAACTTACATTCGGTGCCGCTTGCGGTTTTCTTTGTTTTTACCGATTTCAGAGTAACACTTGCCCAGCTTGAAGAAACGGTTTCGCCGACCTTGCGCGGACTGTTATCGTCATAAAAATCATTGAGCTTTAACTGCTCTCCTGCGACAGTAGCATCGTTTATATTATCGGAAAATACCTCGGATGCGCTTTTATTGTACGTAATCGCGGAGAATACACTGATGACAGCGCCCATCAAAATGCCTGTCGCTAAAATGCATGCCACAATGATCATGCCGGCTTTGCTGCCGCCCGGCTTTTTTTTGTACATGGATACCGTGATATACGGCTTCGGCTGCTGCGTATTCGGTTCGGATGGCAGCTTATTATATGGGTCGGGCTGCTGAGTATAATATTGCTCGGGCTGCTGCGCGTAGGGGTCGGGTTGCTGAGTATAATATTGCTCGGGCTGCTGCGCGTAGGGGTCAGGCTGTTGAGTATAATATTGCTCGGGCTGCTGCGCGTAGGGATCGGGCTGTTGAGTATAATATTGCTCGGGCTGCTGCGCGTAGGGGTCGGGTTGTTGAGTATTGTATGGATCAGGCTGCGCTTGATTCATCAGCTGAAAGCCGCAAACCGGACAAACAGCCTCGTTTTCGGTATTAAATCCGCAATTGGGACATTTCATGGATATCACTCCCATCCAATGATAATCATAGCATTGTATATAACAAAAGTCAATACTTGTACTTTACCGTTGGATACGCTATAATAAAACCGGAGGTGTTTGAAAAATGTTTGAAACCTTTATCAGAATAGTTTTATGTATCATCGCTGTCGTAGGCTTGGCGTTTTTTATTGCTCCTATGTCGGTAAATGTGATCAACATCGGAAATATCGCCGGTATTGTGCTTTGCGTTTGGCTGCTTATGGTCAGCTTTAAGCCGCTTCACAATGCCATCAAGACAGCGCTTTGTCATTTTGCTTTTACAAAGTTTATCTATTACGCTGTCAATACATGCTTTATCGCCTTTGCGGTGCTGGGAATTGCAATGTCGGCACTGATGGTGTACGGCATGAACCAAAAGCCGAACATCAATACCACGGCTGTCGTACTGGGAGCGCAGGTGCTGCCCTCGGGTAATCCGTCCACCATTCTGCGCGGCCGTATTGACGCGGCGGAGCAGTATCTTAAAGAGAATCCCAAGGCTAAAGCGATCTTGTCGGGCGGCAAGGGAAACAACGAGCCCATAAGTGAGGCGCAGTGTATGTATAATAATCTGGTGACAAAGGGGATAGACCCGAGTAGGCTGTATATCGAGGACAAGTCCACCGACACTACGGAGAATCTGAAATTCTCGCGTGAGATCTTGAGTCGCGAAAGCCTCGGCAACAACATCACCATCATCACCGACGGCTTCCATCAGGAGCGTGCGCGTATCATCACAAAGCAGCTTGACTTTAAGGGCGACGTCGGAGCGTATAACGCCGCAACGTCGATGAAATACGCGCCTACCTACTTTGTCCGCGAGTGGTTTGGTATCCCATATCAGGTGTTGATGAAAAAATCTTAAATTTTCTTAAGTTAATGCCAGATTTCTAATAGGAGGGTGATTGTATGAAACGAATCATTCTATACTTGCTCGCCGCTTTGATGCTGAGTGTGGGCTGTTCGGGCTGTTTCGCGCAGCAGGCTGAAAGCGTTGCGGCAAAGGTCGATGCTGAAAAGGAATTCAAAAAACTCACGCGCTATGATGAGGAAATACATTTGATCGGTGAACCAGTAAAAATGGCTAACGCAACGGTAAAGGTGTCGGATGTAAAGGTCAAAAAGGAATCCGACTTCAACGTCTGCACAGTTCCGGTTGATGTAACGAATCAGGTTGACCGTGAGACCGAATTTGATGTTGCGCTGGATATGTACCGCTCGAAGGATGGCATACCGATCAATAATATTGAGGAACTCCGCGAAGTAGAGGCGATTCGCTCCAACCCAACGGGAAAGGAATCTGTTGAACCCGGCAAAACCGAGCAGCTGAGATTAAATTTGACTCCGCCGGCTAATATTAAATGCTTTTATTTAGAGGTGACCGTCAACACGGAGGACGAATCACTGGTTACGGGATATTTTGTTGTGCTGCAAAAAGAGGAAGCCACGCAGGATACACAGCCGGATATCACTGATGAAGGTTCAAAAAAACAGTTTCATTTAACTGTCGGCGATACCGAGGAGGAGAGCGAATGTAAAATCAAGCTTGCGTCCGTCACCAAAAAGAAGCTCGCCGACGGTGACAAGGCGCGTTATACCTTTCAATTCGACGTGACCAACAAGAGTCATTCGGATATGATGGTCACCGTCGTTGGTCGAATCATTCTATGGGACAGCGAGGGAACAAGCAGTCTGTACAACCGGCAGCTCTTTAAATCCGCAGGAAATAATATTACCGCTGAGAATATCGACGTGCAGTCGGGTCAAACCGTTTCTTATGAGTTCTACGCAGACGGACCGTTACAGTATGACGATCCGGTCAATGTGGAATTGTGTACAGGCTTTGAATGGTACCACAATGAGTTGGTCGGCGCTTTAAGCATCAGTCCCGGGTTTAATGTAAAATTACCGTAAAATGTGCCTCAGGCACAATTCATTGCGAAGCATATTCATGACGCGGTCAATTCATGTTGCAAAGCAACAATTCATCCGATCACCGACGTTTGATACAGGGATGAATTGCGACTGCGTCGCATGAATTGTACCAAGTTACATGAATTGCCTAACGGCATGAATTGTGCGCTGCACATTTTTAACCTTTAATGTTCCCCCGTAACCTCCGTAGTGATGACCTCGGTGATGTGGTCGGTGACGGCGCTGTTGCCTTTGGTGTTCAGCGTCTCACGCGTTACGGTTTTGTCCACAATGGGATCGTTTTTCACGTCAGTTCCACGATCGGGGAATTCTATCGGGGTGTTGTTTTTGCGTTTCTTTTTGCTCATGATATTACCGCCTTTCATGTGATATTTTTAGTATATAACGAAAAAGCGTTATTATTCATAAAATGTGTTTGACCCGCCGTTGATGAGGGTTATTGAACAGAATAAGTTTTCCAAAGGCGGAGAAGGCGTCCACCGACGCGCGGAGAAGGCGTCCACCGACGCGCGGAGAAAGCGTCCGCCGACGCAAAAAAGGCTGCCCTTTCGGACAGCCTTTTAAAAATCATGTAAGCAAAATTACTTAAGCTCAACCTCTGCGCCTGCTTCTTCGAGCTTCTCCTTCATGGACTCAGCGTCTTCCTTAGAAGCCTGCTCCTTAACGGTCTTGGGAGCGCCGTCAACCAGAGCCTTAGCTTCCTTCAGACCAAGACCGGTGATCTCACGAACAGCCTTGATAACAGCGATCTTGTTGCCGCCGGCGCTCTTCAGGATTACGTCAAACTCGGTCTGCTCAGC
>CAMHCD010000137.1 GCA_946183545.1 uncultured Clostridia bacterium | reverse complement strand
AAAAAACACAAAACCGGTTCCGCACAAATCACGGAGCCGGTTGATTTTTAATATTCTCTTTCTTCCTTGGGGATCTTCTTTTTCTTCTTCTCGTCCTCAGGATCGCGTTCCTTATTAAGGCGGGCAAGCATTGCAACAGAAGCCAAAAACGTCTGCACTATATAAAGCAACAACTGCACCAGCGCTCCGATAAGAATAGCGTTGGCAGGTACGACCATAAGCATAAACATTACAGCAAGGAAATTGATAATAAGCGAACCTATATTTTTAGCATTACGTTCCTTATCCAGTGCACAAAGGAAAAATCCGACTATCGGGAGCAACGCCAAAAAAAAGAACGGCAATACAGTAACAAATCCGCCGGCGCTCGACAGGTCGCCTGCGCCCATGACCGACTTATAGATCATCGAAAAAACAGATTCATCCTTAAACTTTCCGCTGGTCGATGAAGTCAACATTAAGTACGGCGAGGTACACAGAAAAATCTGAAACAAATAAATAAAGCACATCACCAAACGCAGGCGTCTGCGCTGTTTATTTTCAAATAACTTGGTCATAATATCCTCCTGCAAAGTTACTCGCCATATAGTATATCACAAAAAACATATTTGCACAATATCTAATTTAGTGTTATAATATAATATATCACGTGCACCTTAGAGCACAAAAAACACAAAGGAGCAAAAAATGAGTTTTATTAACGAATCCGTAATTTACAATATCTATCCTCTCGGCTACTGCGGCGCTCCGCACGAAAACGACTTTGTACAGAGCTACCGCCTTGACAAGATACTCGACAGTGTTGAGCATTTTAAGCGCTTAGGCGTAAACGTCATCCTGTTCAATCCTCTGTTTGAGAGCTCGCGCCACGGCTACGACACCATCGACTACAAAAAGGTGGACTCCCGTTTGGGCGACAACGAAAGCTTCAAAAGAATATGCGCCACCCTGCGCGAAAACGGTATCCGCGTAATGCTCGACGGCGTATTCAACCACGTTGGCCGCGACTTTTGGGCGTTTAAGGATGTGCAGCAAAGAAAGTGGGATTCCCCCTACTGCTCATGGTTCCAAAACCTGAACTTCAACGGCAGCAGCCCCTACGGAGACCCGTTTTGGTACGAGGGCTGGGCAGGTCACTACGACTTGGTCAAGCTGAACCTGCGCAATCCCGATGTAGTAAACTATCTGCTTGATGCGGTCAGCTTTTGGATAGACGAGTTCGACATCTGCGGTCTGCGCTTAGACGCGGCAAACGTTATCGACTTTGACTTTTTCAAACAGCTAAAGGCGCTGTGCAAATCTAAAAAGCCTGACTTTTGGCTGTACGGCGAGGTAGTAGGCGGCGACTACAGCCGTTGGGCTAACGACGAAATGCTCGACTCGGTAACCAACTACGAATGCTACAAGGGCATTTACTCCAGCCACAACGACCACAACTATTTTGAGATAGCCCACTCCCTGCAACGTCAGTTCCAAAACGGCGGCATCTATCAAAACATCTACACCTACAACTTTGTAGACAACCACGATGTCAACCGCATTGCCAGCGATCTGCGCGACAAAAACCATCTGTACAACGTATACACCCTGCTGTACACTATGCCCGGCGTGCCGTCGATTTACTACGGCAGCGAGTTCGGCATCGAGGGCAAACGCACGCGCAACAGCGACTATGATCTTCGCCCCTGTCTTGACCTCAACAACGTACCGAACGCCAACGTTCAGCTGTGCGAGCACATAGCAAAGCTCGGACGAGTGCGCAAGGCGCTGGAGGCGCTTAAATACGGCAAATTCGAGAACGTGAATATCATGAACGAAAAGCTGGTTTTCAAGCGCTTTACCGATAATCAGACCGTGTTTGTGATGTTCAACCTGACCGACCGCGAGGAACGTGTTGGCTTTGACTCACGCTGCAACGCAAAGCTGACCGACGTACTAAACGGCAACGAGGTATTTGACTGCAACGGATGGTGCGAGTTGCCTGTTCCTCCCTACTCCGCACGAATTCTGGTGCAGAACGACGGCAGCTTCCGTCTTGAAGGAAACGACAGCACGGCTCACGCTCCCGTTGAGGAACCTCCGAAGGAGGAAGTCATCACTCCCGGCAAATACCGTCACTTCAAAGGCAACGAATACGAGGTAACGGGCTTTGCCAAGCACAGTGAAACCGGCGAAACGCTTGTCATCTACCGCAGCCTGCAAGACCCCGGCGACGTATGGGCAAGACCGTACGATATGTTTGCCGAATACATTTGGCGCGACGGCAAAAGAATCAAAAGGTTTGAAAAAATATAGTTATAAAGCGAAAGCGGACAGCAATTCCCTGCTGTCCGCTGTTTTTATAGATACCTTACTGCATTTTACAGCAGCGGCTTTAAATACTGCCCTGTAAACGAATCCCCGTTCTTTGCCACCTGCTCGGGGGTGCCTTGGGCGATGATTTGTCCTCCCTGATCGCCGCCCTCGGGACCGAGATCGATTATGTGATCGGCGGTTTTGATAAGGTCGAGGTTATGCTCGATGACCACAACGGTGTTGCCGCCCTCCACCAACAATTGCAAAACATCGGTGAGTCGGTGAACGTCGGCGATATGCAAGCCTGTGGTCGGCTCGTCCAAAATATAAATGGTCTTGCCGGTGCTGCGCTTGCTAAGCTCGGTAGCGAGCTTGACGCGCTGCGCCTCGCCGCCCGAAAGTGTTGTAGCGGACTGCCCGAGCTTGATGTAACCCAAACCCACGTCGTACAGCGTTTTGAGCTTGCGGTACAGCTTATCGTGATTTTGGAAGAAGTTCATTGCCTCCTCCACGCTCATATTGAGCACGTCGCTGATATTCTTGCCGCGGAAGCGCACCTCAAGCGTCTCGCGGTTATAGCGCTTGCCCTTACAGACCTCACAGGGTACGTAAACGTCGGAAAGAAAATGCATTTCGATTTTGATAATGCCGTCGCCCTGACACGCCTCGCACCTGCCGCCCTTTACATTGAAGGAAAAACGGCTCTGGGTAAAGCCGCGCATTTTTGCGTCGTTGGTGGTGGCAAACAGTGCGCGGATATCGGTAAACAGTCCCGTGTATGTTGCAGGATTTGAACGCGGAGTCCTACCTATCGGGCTCTGGTCGATCTCGATGACCTTGTCCAAATTCTCGATGCCTCTTATCTCCTTGCACTTGCCGGGGATGGTTTTTGCTCGGTTCAGCTCACGTGCAAGAGCTTTGTAAAGAATCTCATTTATCAGAGAGCTTTTGCCGGAGCCGGACACGCCCGTTACGCAGACGAGCTTGCCGAGCGGTATTTTTACGTTGATGTTTTTCAGGTTGTTCTGAGTCGCGCCGCGGATCTCAAGGAACTTGCCGTTGCCCTTACGCCTTTTTTCGGGAACAGGCACCGCGCGTTTGCCGCTGAGGTACTGCCCGGTTACGCTTTGATCGCAGGCTTTGATCGCATCCACGTCGCCTGTGCATACGATCTCTCCCCCGTGGATACCCGCTCCGGGACCCACGTCCACAATACAATCGGCGGCGTACATGGTCTCCTCGTCATGCTCCACCACGATAACGGTGTTGCCGAGATCACGCAGGCGTTTAAGGGTGCCGAGAAGCTTTTCGTTGTCGCGCTGATGCAGACCTATGCTCGGCTCGTCTAAAATGTAGAGCACGCCCATAAGGGAGCTGCCTATCTGCGTAGCAAGGCGTATACGCTGGCTTTCGCCGCCGCTCAGGGTGCCGGAGCTGCGAGACAGCGTGAGATAGCCCAAACCGACGCTGTTAAGAAAGTTCAGGCGCTCCTTGATCTCCTTGATGATCTCCGCGCCGATGATGGCTTCTTTTTCGGTTAATTCTAATGAAGAAATAAAATCAAGCGCCGCCGTAACAGATTTTTTGCACAATTCGGCAATATTAATACCTCCGACAGTCACTGCAAGGCTCTCCTTTGACAGTCGGTCTCCGTGACATTCGTCACATGGGATCTCCGCCATATAGGAGCGGATCTCGTCCTTTATCCAGTTGCTGGTGCTTTCACGGTAACGGCGCTCGAGGTTGGTTATAATACCCTCAAACTGATGCTGATAAGTACCGCTGCCGTAGGCTGAGCGGCGGTGGATGGTCAGCGCTTCTTCTCCGGTTCCGTAAAGGATTTTTTGGATCACGTCATCGGGAATGTTCGCGACCGGCTCGGACAGTGAAAACTTATACTTCTTTGCCAGCGCTTCAAAGTACATTGCGGCTATCTGGCTGCCCTCCATTGCCCAGCCGCTTCCCTTGATCGCTCCGTCACGGATGCTTTTTGAGCGGTCGGGGATGATCTTGTTCTCGTCGATTTTAAGGAAAACGCCCAGTCCCGTGCACTTCGGACACGCGCCGAACGGATTGTTAAATGAAAACATTCGAGGCGACAGATCTTCAATGCTGACGCCGTGATCGGGACAGGCGTATTTTTGCGAAAACATAACGTCCTCATCGCCGAGGTTCGCCACGACCAGACCTCCTCCCAACTTGGAGGCGGTTTCTATACTGTCGGACAAGCGCGAACGGATGTCCGGCTTGATGACAAGGCGGTCGACGATGACCTCGATGTCATGCTTTTTATTTTTCTCTAAAGGAATTTTCTCAGATAAATCATAAACTATACCATCGGCACGCACACGCGCAAAGCCCGATTTTGCCGCCTTCTCCAACACCTTGGCGTGCTCGCCTTTCCTGCCGCGCACAACAGGAGCCATTATCTGTATTCGCGTTCCTTCCGGATAACTCAATATCTTATCCACGATCTGGTCAACGGTCTGCTGGCGGATCTCTCTGCCGCACACGGGACAGTGCGGAATACCGATACGGGCGTACAGCAGGCGCAGGTAGTCGTATATCTCCGTGACAGTGCCTACGGTGGAACGCGGGTTTTTGGAGGTAGTCTTTTGGTCGATAGAGATGGCAGGAGACAAACCGTCTATGCTGTCCACGGCAGGCTTGTCCATCTGACCCAAAAACATGCGCGCGTAGCTGGAGAGGCTTTC
>CAMHCD010000136.1 GCA_946183545.1 uncultured Clostridia bacterium | reverse complement strand
AGTCATAATATCCAAATTGATTCTTAAAAATTTGTCATTATTTTTGTGTTTTTATTAATTTTTCCACTTGATTTTTGATTTCTAATATTATATAATTAATTATAACCGTAAATTACGGAATTATATTGGAGGAATTTGATATGAAAAAGAAAGTATTAGGCGCTCTTTTAGCCGGTACGATCGCTGTTTCCGCGTTTGCGTCAACTGCAATTACTGCAGGCGCAACTCCTGTCGGTCACGGTCCGTACACACCTTCCGAGGGTGTTGAGACTTACAAGTACTACTTTGCTATGCCCGGTTGCTGGGTAAATGGTTCCACTCACGAGAACAACGACGTAGCAGGTTGTTACTGGTGGTCCGCTCCCGATGATCCCGACACCAAGTTCAGTCACGGTTGGCCCGGATATGAGATGGACAAAGAAGCTGATTTTGAAAACCTTTATAGTATTAACGCTCCCAAGCTCGCTTCCACCCTCGTATTTAGCAACTATCTGGACGGCGGTATGGATACTTCTCAACAGATTTTTTATGATGCACTTCAGTGCAAAAATGCAACAGCCGAGTATTACAACGAAGGCGACACTGACGCCTATTCTCAGAAATTCTGGGAGTACATGTGGACAAAGGCTGCTAAGCAGCTCGGTTTTGATACCGAAGATCCCGACTTTGATTATTTGTCTGACGATGTTTACAATGCGATCATTGATCCCGCTAATGCTGACAAGATCGACTTCAGCGACGAGTTCGGCGAGTACGGCAAGAACTTCTTTGCTGAGCTTGAAAACGAGTCCGGTCTGGCTATGAACTTCCAGAACATGGTTTATGTTGTAGATCTTGATCCTTCTAAAATTGAACTCGTCACGACCATCGTTCCTGAGGGTAAACCTAGTTACTCTGGTGAGTGGTACTTCTCCTATGGCAACGGCGAATACGGCATGTGGCCCACCAAGGCACTGGCTCTCCAGATGGAAGGCGTTACCGACAACGGCGACGGCACCTACACCGGCGGCGCTAAGGTAGACGACTACGGTACCGTGTTCAACGAGGACGGTCAGGTTGTTATCGGTAACTTCACCGGTAAGTACTGGGAAAGCACGGAAGCTCCCACAAATCCTGTTACCGAGGCTACCGATCTGAAGGTTACAACTGTTGTCAACAAGACTCAGACCCTTGCTTCTAAGACCTTCAAGGTTGGCGATGTTGTTGAGGATCAGATCACTTACAAGCTCACAGGCATGGGTAATGTTCTGTCCGGTAAGTGGACTTATGCTTACGATCCTGCTCTTCTGAAATATACATCCGCTTCTATCCCCGATGCTAAGATCACCGGTCCTGTTGCTGACGAAAGCGGCAAGATGGTTATCACCGGTACTTTTGAGACCGAGGCCGGCGTAGACTTCACAACTCAGAAGATCCTGGTTGACGTTAAGTTTGAGGCAATCAAAGCAGGCGAAGCTACCAACAACTTCGATATGGTAGACCTCAAGGCTCAGAAGGGCGACGTTTATAAGGACGGCAAAAAGCTGATCGAGACCGACGACATCCCCGATCCCGACAACAACGGCGCAAGCTCTTCCACCAGCGATTCTACATCTGATTCCGGCACAACCGGTTCTAACGGCGGCAACGACGCTGTTCAGACAGGCGCAACTTCCTTTGCTGTAGTAATCCTTGCAGCAGCTGTAGGCGCAGTAGTTGTTATGTATTTCAGACGCAGAAAGATTGAGGAATAATTCAATCTGAATAAAGTCAAATCAAGGCACCTTTCGTAAGAAGGGTGCCTTTTTTGCTGCTCTTAAAAAATATATAATTCATTTTTAGAATTATATTTCCAAATCACTTGATTTTTATCGCAATATGTAGTATACTACTATAGTATCAGAATGTTAATATGTGATTCTTATACGCATTTTTCATAAGCTATTTTCGGAGGATAAGATGTTGACAAGAAGAATCGCTGCTTTGGCGGCGGTAATCGTTCTCAACTTCATATTGCTTACTTCGCTTGTCACAGCGCGTGCCGCGCAGGACGGGTCTGCTCTGTCTGCCACCCGGACGCAGGAAACCACCGTAGCTCCCGAGGTCTTAGCAGGCGTAGAGGGCAGCACCGCAGACGGCTCGGCGTCTCAGCCTACAACATGGCAGCCGACTACTTATGTAGAGCCGCTTGAATTTCCCTCACTGTCTGTAAGCGCGATCTCTAATTTCTTTGGAAAGGCAAACGCCGACTATAACCAGTATACCAAGGAGGTTACGGTCACATATTATCTTAAGGCCTCTCAGGGTGTGCTTACTACGCAATGGAACCTGACCTATGACCCGGAGGTTTTAAAGCTTGACCCTAAAAAGAACACTCCAAAGACTGTATGTCCGGCGGTAGGGGATAAGGGAGTATTGACCTTTGATAAGGATACTGTCAGATATAACGCCACAAGCGTTGATCTGTTTTACTTTAAAACGGACGACACTCCTTACGTGCAGCTGGTGTTTGACGTGGCTGATATCGACGCCGAGGAACCGCAGATTACTAAAATAGATTTGACGGTGGACATGCTCTGGCTGTCCGATTCCAAAACGCAGACTTATGTTGTAAATAATTTTAATGTGGCGGATCTAACAAAGCTCAGTGTCAGTATCGGCAAACGCACGGCGCTTACCGAGTCAAACTATGTTGAGCCGACTACGGTACCGCCGGATACGACAGTTGCCGCAGACTCCAACGTTACGCCCGATGAGATGAACACCACCGCCGAGAGCGCAACCTCTGCCGCTGTTACCGACGCTACTTCGTCAACGGAAAATCCCTCCGTTAAGCCGAAGGATAAAACGACTCCCTCGCAAGCTCAGCCGTCGGAGCCGCCCAAAAAGGATACCGCCGAGACCGCCGACGCTGCTGTTATAGACACAGGCAGCCCGGTTCCCGCTATTCTTTTACTCGTTGTTTTTGTAGTAGGTATGGTTGCGCTGCTTATCATGCGTAAAAAAGCTATTTTAAAGATAATGCTTGAGGATTAAAAATAGGATGGCTCAATTCTCGTAACGAGTTTGAACCATCCTTTCTGTTTATCTGTTGTTTAGTATACACCGCCCCCAAAAACGCTTAGCGAAAAAATAAAAGAGCGGATAAACCGCTCTTTAGAATGTAAACATATTAGTTAGCTCTTGTAACCTTACCTGAACGTAAGCAACGGGTGCAAGCATATACACGCTTCGGGGAACCGTCAACAATTGCCTTTACACGCTGAACATTGGGTTTCCATGTTCTGTTGGAACGTCTGTGTGAGTGAGAAACCTTAATTCCGAATTTTACATCCTTACCGCAGAATTGACATTTTGCCATACGTCTGCACCTCCTTAGTGTAATCAACTTTTCCTAACTTTGTTATCATACCAGAAAACAGAGAAAAATGCAAGTGTTTTTTTAAAATTTCTTAACTTGTTTTTTTTATGTATATGTAGTATAATAAAATGAATATAGATTTTAACGGAGGATCACATGCTTTCACAGCTTTTTCGAGGACAATTAACGATAGAATCGGCAATAGCAGAGATCTTGGCGGTTCTTGTAATCATATTTTTGATTTTGCCCTTCCATGAATGGGCTCACGCGCAAACAGCCTATATGTTGGGCGACAAGGGGATCAAGCAGCGCGGCAGACTGTCGCTCAATCCGCTCAGTCATATCGACCCCGTAGGCGCGCTGTTTATGCTGCTTGTCGGCTTCGGCTGGGCTAAGCCCGTGCCGGTCGATCCGCGCAACTTCAAAAACCCAAAGGTCGGCATGGCTATTACCGCTTTTATGGGACCGATAGCAAATTTGGTCGCGGGATTTGTCGGACTGATCATCTATTACGCGCTGTGGGCTTTTGCGCCCGACTTTATGGCTTCTCAGTTCGGCGGTTACGTCAAGCTGTTTTTGGTATTCTACGCCACGGTCAATGTAAATCTGGCTGTGTTCAATTTGATCCCCATACCGCCTCTTGACGGCTCAAAGATCATGTTCACCTTTTTGCCGGATTCTGCGGTGGCGTTCTTTAACCGTTATCAAATGATATTCTTCCTTGCTATCTTTATCCTTATATATACAGGACCGCTCACCTATGTGCTGTCGTTTTTGTCAAACGGACTGATGGACGGCATGAGCTGGCTTGCCATGCAGCCGTTCAAGATGTTTATAAACGTGTAGCGGGTGCGGTATGGAAGCGACGTTACAGTATAAGCTGCCGGCCTTTGAGGGACCGCTCGACCTGCTGCTGACCCTGATTGCAAAGAATAAAATCGACATTTACGATATCCAAATCTCCGAGCTGCTCGACCAGTACATGGAGCAGATCAACGTTATGCAGGAGAATCAGATGGATATCGCCTCCGAGTTCCTCACAATGGCGTCGCGGCTGGTGTATATCAAGTCCGTAATGCTGCTGCCAAAGTATGAGGAAGAGGCTGAGGAGCTGAAAAAGGAACTGTCCGGTCAGCTGCTCGAGTATGCTGTTTGCCGTGAGATAGCGGCAAAGCTCGGCGTTATATATGACTTTGACCGCTTTTATCGAGAGGCGTCACCCGTGGAGTTCGATATGACCTACAACCGCCTGCATCCGAGCGAGGACATAGCCAAGGCTTACGTCAGCGCGGTGGGCAGGGGAAAGCGCAAGCTGCCGCCCAGCGAACAGGCTTTTTCGGGGATCGTGGCGCATAAGATAGTGTCGGTCAACAGCAAGATCATTCACCTGATGCGCCGTCTGTGGCACGGCAAAAAGCTGGAATACCACGAGATATTTGAGGTATGTCAGGGCAAAAGCGATCTTGTAGCTACATTTTTGGCTACGCTGGAGCTTGTCAAGGGCAAGCGTATACGCATTGAGGGCAGCGGAGAAAACGCCGTTGTCCGCATGATAGAGAAGAACAGGGAGGACGCGTGATGGATGAACTGAATATTGCCGCGGCAATAGAGGCTATTCTATTTGCAAACGGCGCTTCGGTGGAGCTGTCGCGTATTGCACAGGCGCTCTCTATAACCGAGGAAGAGGCACAGCAGCATATTGA
>CAMHCD010000135.1 GCA_946183545.1 uncultured Clostridia bacterium | reverse complement strand
ACAAGCCCTTTATGCAAAAAAATCATCTTGTTTATAAAAAGTTTTGGTGTTTTTATTGCAATTTGTAGGATAATCTATTATAATATAGAGTGAGTTTTAATATATAGTAACTAAATATAGTAACTAAACTAATTAAGGATAAACAAATGAAGCATTTTATTCAGTCCAGCCGCGTTAAGCGCAAGGTGCTGATCGTAGACGACGAAATCATCAACCGTGAGCTGCTGCGCGCCATGCTCGAAAGCGAGTACGAGGTGCACGAGGCGGAAAACGGCAAAGAGGCTTATGACATACTTATCGAGGAGGAGGCGGCGTTCTCGCTTATTCTGCTCGACCTGGTAATGCCCGTTATGGACGGCTTGACCCTGCTGCGCCGCTGCAAGGCTCACGAAAGCCTTAAATCGATCCCGATAATCGTCATGACCTCGCAAACCAACGCCGAGCTTGAGAGCATCCGCATTGGAGCCGCGGATTTTATTCCAAAGCCTTATCCGATGCCGGATGTTATCCTTGCGCGGTGCAACCGCATAGTGGAGCTCAACGAGGACAGGATCATAATCTCCTACACTGAAAAGGACAAGCTGACCGGGCTATACTCCAAGGAGTACTTCTTTGAATACCTCAGCCAGCTTCCTGCCGACCTGCTCCGTCACATGGACGCGGTGGCTATCAATCTGGACGGCTTCCGTTTTGTGACCGAGCTTTACGGCCGCAGAGAGGGCAACGCTCTGCTGCAAAAGGCTGCCGGAAAAATAGCCGACGTTATTGTCGGCTCACAGGGTATAGCCTGTCGCCGCGAGCCTTCCACCTTCTGCGTTTTTCGCCAGCATATCGAGGACTACGAAGCCCGTTTGAACATAATCAACAAGCAGCTTACCTCCGACCCAAAGGCGCACGGCGTGCGTTTGCGCGCGGGTATTTGCTCGCGTGCCGACGAGGGAGTACCTCCCGAGATCCGCTTTGACCGCGCCAAAACCGCCTGCGACAGGCTGCGCAATAACTACAGCCGCTGCTCGGAGTGGTACAGCGAGGAGCTGCACCGCCGCGAAATGCTGCACAAGCGGCTGATAGCCGACGTTAACGTGGCTATACAGGAGCGTCATCTAAAGGTGTATTATCAGCCAAAGTACCGCTTTGAGGACGGCAAGCCCGTGTTGTCGAGCGCCGAGGCGCTTATCCGCTGGCAGCATCCAACCATCGGCTTTATCAGTCCCGGGGAGTTTATTCCGCTGTTTGAGCAAAACGGACTGATAAACCTTGTGGATTATTACGTCTGGCTGACCGCGGCTCAGGATACCCGCCGCTGGCGCGATGAGCTCGGCTTTGTTTTGCCGGTGTCGGTCAATGTGTCCCGCGCGGATATCTTTGACAACGCGCTGGAGCAAAAGCTTTTGGGCGTGCTCCGCGACAACGGTCTAAGCGCGTCGGATATCATGCTGGAGATCACCGAATCGGCTTACTCCGACAATGCCGACAGGCTGCTCGGAACCGTAAGCAATCTGCGTCAAAAGGGCTTTAAAATAGAGATGGACGATTTCGGCAGCGGTTATTCGTCGCTTAATATGCTGACCGACCTGCCTATCGACGTGCTCAAGCTCGACATGCAGTTTACACGCAACATGCTGCGTGACAGAAAAAGCCTGCGTCTGGTGGAGCTGATTATGGATATAGCTAATTTTATGGACGTTCCCGTGGTTGCGGAGGGAGTAGAAACAAAGGAGCAGCTTGACATGCTCTTAAAGATGGGCTGCCTTGTTTTTCAGGGGTATTATTTTTCTCCGCCTGTACCCGCGCCCAAGTTTGAAGAGCTCTTGAAAAAAGCTTTTTCATGAATCGATCGGCAATCATGCCGTTAAAAATACATTCGTCTTGCTTGGAGGATGGTTTTATGTCAAATTCCCTTCAAAAGAAAAAAACGATCCCAATACTGTCGCTGCTCGGCGTAATAGCTGTGGGCTTACTGCTGAACCTGATCGGTATAAAAATCAACGGTATGCTCGGGCTGCCGCTGTATCTTGACAACGTCGGAACTCTGCTGTCGGCGCTGGTCGGCGGATATCTGCCCTGTGTGGCGGTAGGATTTTTGACCAATGTCATCAGCGGTTTCACCAGCGAATCGAGTACGTATTACTGCCTTATAAGCGCGCTCATCGCAATGGCGGCGGTCATCTTCGCAAACAAAAAGATGATTACAAGGTTCCCGTCCGTTATAATAGCCGTGCTGACCTTTGCGTTCTTCGGAGGCATAGGCGGAGGCTTGCTGACGTGGCTTATCGGCGGCTTTGACTTCGGTTCGGGCTATGCCGCTGAAATGGCTGATAATATCAACCGCGCCATGCATTTGGGATATACAATGTCAAACTTCCTGTCCTGCTTCCTTATAGACGTGGTCGATAAGATAATAGTTACCGCGATAACGTTGGTTTTATATTATTTTATGCCCAAAAAGCTTATGGCGTTTATTCAAAGCCAGTCGTGGCACGTCTATAAGGTGTTTGAGGCGCCTCTCAGCAAAAACCGGAAGCGGGTGTCGCTGCGCGTCAAGGTAACGCTGCTGGTGGCTATTCCCATAGCCTTGGTCGCCGCCGCCGCGGTCGGCACCAGTGTGGTTCAGTTTCACAATGAAACAGAAAGAGAGTATGAGGATGTGGGCGAGCACGCCGCGCATTTGATTGCAAGAAAAATCTCCCCGGAAAACATCGAGATGGTCATCCGCGACGGCAGCAGTTCAAAAAGCTACGACAGATTGTATGAGATGCTCAGCGACGTGCGTGAGGCGTCGCCCGAAATCAAGTTTATTTATATTTATCAGGTCAAGGAGGACGGCACCCATGTGCTGTTTGACCTCGACACAGAGGACGTCGAGGGCAAGGAAGCAGGCGCTGTGATCCCCTACGACGCCACCATCAAAAAATACAGGGAGCTGTTTTTAAGCGGAAAGGATATTCCGATAGATATCACCGACGACGAGGACGGCTGGCTGGTTTCCGTTTACGAGCCTATCCGCGACGATACCGGCAGGACGCTGTGCTATGTGGGCGTAGATTTGTCCATGAACAGACTGCGCTCCGAGGAATTCATATTCATTGCAAAGGTCACCTCTCTGTTCCTCGGCTTTTTGATAGTTATCCGTACCTACGCCGTGTGGATGGCTGAGCGCTTTGTTATTATGCCCGTCAACGCGATTGCGGAGGCTGCTCAAAAGGTGCGATACGACACCCCGGAGTCGCGCCGCGAGAGCATGGAGATATTGTGCGACATTCCGGTCGATACCGGCGACGAGATCGAGAACCTATGCGAAGCCTACACCGCCGCCGCAGCCCACACTATCCGCTATATCGACGAGCTGGAAAAGAAGAACGATCAGATAGTGCGTATGCAAAACGGCTTGGTAATGGTGCTTGCGGATATGGTTGAGAGCCGCGACAAATGCACCGGCGAGCACGTTCGCAAAACCGCTGCCTATGCCGGCATCATCCTGCGCCAGATGAAAAAGGAAGGCATGCATCCCGATATCGTAAACGATGAATATATCAGCGAGGTCACCGGTGTTGCGCCTCTGCATGACGTCGGCAAGATCGTTGTGTCCGACGCTATACTCAACAAGCCCGGCAAGCTGACCGAAGAGGAATTCAACGTTATGAAGTCCCACACCACAGAGGGCGGAAAGATAATCGACAGGGCTATCTCCTTGGTTGACGAGGACACCGGGTTCCTGTCCGAGGCAAAGAACATCGCCGTATGCCATCATGAAAAATGGAACGGCAAGGGTTATCCAAACGGTCTTGTGGGCGAGGATATCCCGCTTTCGGCACGCGTTATGGCGGTTGCGGATGTTTTTGACGCGCTTGTGTCGCGCCGCAGCTACAAGGAGCCGTTTACCGTGGAGCAGGCGTACAACATCATCCGCAAGGATTCCGGTACTCATTTTGACCCCGATGTAGTCAAGGCGTTTGTTGACGCCGAGGAAGAGGTTCGCGTCATAGCAAAATCCAATATGCAGGTGTAGCGTTCCGGCGGATCATTCATAAGCAATAGGGGATGGTGGTTCCATTGAACAACCTTATATCCAAAATCAAATATTATTTGTTTCCGAGAACCGAAATCGAAACAATGAATGAAATCAACAGGCAAAACCTGATCAATATGTACGGGCTCTCCATACTAATGGGCGTCATGCAGGTCTTGGCGCTTGTTGTCTACGTTGTTTACACGCCGGTTTCCGGTGAAGAGATAAACATGCTCAGGCTGTTTACGGCATCCTCCAGCATCGTGCTGTGCGGCATCGCGTTTACAGCGTCGTTTGTGTGCAGGCGCAATTCTGTGTTTCTTAGCCGCCACGAACGCCCGATGAAGGTCCTTGCGCTTTTGTTCTTTATTTTGCTGCTGCTGTGGGGAATGTTTTCGTCCGCTCAGCAGTATGAGCGCGGAGATCAGATAGTTACCTTCTTTACGGTCATTTTGCTGGAGGTAATGTTTATCAAGCTGCGTCCGGTTTACAGCATTATTTTGATAATGTCGTCGTTTACGTTGTTCTTTATAATTGTCAATGTCTTTGTTAAGCCCGGACAGATAGGTCCGTACACCTACTTTGCGCTGGCGTTTATCTCCTGTATCGCCGCAATGATGAACTTCCATCATACCGTCAAATACATTCAGGAGAAGCACAAGGCAGACGACCTCAACCGTTCGCTCAACGTAGTAGCCAGTCAGGACAGCCTTACGGGGCTTGCCAACCGCTACGCGCTTAACCGTACTATCCCAAGCTACATAGGCAAGGAGCTCTGCGTCGCGATGGGCGACCTCAACCGCTTTAAGGGGGTCAACGATACCTACGGCCACCACACAGGCGATCTGTTGCTTAAACAGTTTGCCGAGATACTGACCGAGGAATTCCCAAAGGAAAGCGTGTTCCGCTACGGCGGCGACGAGTTTTTGATCGCTTTTCGCTGCGACGATTTTGAATACTTTATGCAGAAGATAGAGTCGGTAAATATCGACTTTGCAAATAACTGCGACATAGGCAGGGAGGTAAAAACCGGCTGCAGCTTCGGCTGCGTGATGGGTATTCCAAAAACCATGACGGAGTTCTTTGAAATGATCAAGCGCGCCGACAAGGAATTGTACGCACAAAAAAAGGCGCTGAACGTCCAGCGCGTGTGACTGTAGAACTAATACTAATACCTAATAAAAAGTAGACAATCTTTGCGGTCTATTTTCCGCAA
>CAMHCD010000134.1 GCA_946183545.1 uncultured Clostridia bacterium | reverse complement strand
TCAGCTCAGCCAAGTCGGAGCTTGACAGCAATATCGCTCAGGCGGAGAGCGGCTCGCAGACCATCAGCGACTCCATAGAGGACGTCAACGCCGCCCAGAGCGAGGTAGCCAAAAAGCTCGGCAGCGCGCACAAGGACAGCTCCGACGGCAATAACAAGATACTGACCACAGAGATGAAGCTGCTCGACCAAAAGGCTGATCTGATAAATAAAAAGACCACCTTGGAGAGCACCTATCAAAGCCTGCTTTCGGCAAAGACCGGTTACACCGAGCTGACCGAGGCAAAAACCAAGCTTGAGCAAACGCTCAGCGCGCTCAACACCGTCAACGACACATACAAAAAGTTCAAGGCTGTGCTCGATGCCCCGGAGTCTACCGAGGAGCAGCGCACTCAGGCTACGCTCGGTATATCGCAGCTGAACGAACAGCTCAAAGCTTATAATATAACGACCGACGGCTTGGAGGAAGCTATAAAGACAGCCGACGGATCACTTGAAAAGGCAAAGAAATCCATCACCGAAATGGACTCAAAGCTTGCCGAGTCGGGCACCTCAGCCGACAAGCTTGACGAAACGCTCAACACTCTGAGCACCCAGATAGGCACAATTTCCGACGGAATAGAGCAGCTAAATACCACCATCGATGGACTGGAGGACAAAAGCGTAACGGTTTCCGAGGCGCTCGGCACGCTGACCGAGCAGCAGTCCTCCTCCGATTATAAAATGTCTACCACCGTCAGCTCGCTCAACGCAAAGCAAAGCGAGCTCAACAGCGCCGTAACCTCGCTCAACTCCGCCAAGTCGGAGCTTGAAAAGAGCGAAAGCACCCTTTCCGAGCAAAAGAAATCTGCCAAGGAAAAGGCGGATATGAACTCGAGCGTAACGCTTGAAAACATTTCGTCAATCCTGACCGCCCAAAGCTTTTCGATGCCGGCGGGCTACATCACCGACGAAAAAAACAACCGCTACATGGTGCGTGTCGGCGACGAGATCAAAAACACAAAGGAGCTGCCCTCGCTGGCGCTCTTCGACACTCATATCGACGGCATAGGCGTAGTCAAGCTCAGCGACGTAGCCGACGTGTTCGGCTCTGACAACGCCGCCGACATCTACGCCAAAATCAACAACAAGGACGGCGTTATCCTTAGCTTTTCAAAGCAGAGCGATATAGCTACCTCCACAGTCTGCTCCAACATCAATGCTACTCTGCGCGAGCTCGAGGAGCAGAACAAAGGGTTGCACTTTACTCCTCTGTTCAATCAGGGCGACTACATCGCCATTATCATCAACAGCGTTTTGCAAAACCTGCTGATGGGCGCGGTGCTTGCCATCATAATCCTGTTTATTTTCCTGCGCAGCATCAAGCCCACCGCCATTGTTGCGGTGTCTATCCCGGTCAGCGTGATCTTTGCCGTGGTAATGATGTATTTCAGCGGCATATCGCTCAACATGATCTCTATGTCCGGACTTGCCATAGGCGTAGGTATGCTGGTGGATAACTCCGTCGTGGTCATCGAAAACATCTACCGCCTGCGCCGCAAGGGATATTCCGCTGTTCAGGCTTCGCTCAACGGAGCGCGTCAGGTTGCAGGAGCTATCGTGGCTTCCACCCTTACCACGCTTTGCGTGTTTGCGCCCATCGTGTTTGTCGAGGGCATAACGCGTCAGCTCTTTGTGGATATGGCGCTGACTATCGCTTATTCGCTGATGGCGAGCCTTATCGTTGCGCTTACGCTCGTGCCTGCTATGGGACAGCGCATGCTGCGCAACATCCGCCAGACCGAAACGGCTCAGGAGGGCAGGATCCTTAAAACCTATGACAGATCCGTCCGTTTTGTCCTGCGTCACAAGATCCCCGCTATCCTTCTGGCGATAGCGCTGCTTGCCGGCAGCGGCTTTGCGGCATTTGCGCGCGGCTTTAGTTTCATGCCCGAAATGAGCAACACCCAGCTCAACGTTCAGGTCAAGCTCGACGATAACGCTACCTTTGAGGAGACCGTTACAGAGGGCGAAAAGGTCAGCAAAATAATGAACGGTTACAGCGAGTTTGAGACCGTCGGCGTTACCGCGGGCAACTCGGTGGGTATGGCTGTAATGGGCATGAACACTCAGCAAAACGACGCGGGCAGCCTGACAGCCTACGGTGTGTTCAGGGACGACAAGGTCAAGCAGGGAGCAGAGGTCGCCGAGCAGCTCAAAAAGGAGCTAAAGGACGTTAAGGGCGAGGTAACGGTAAGCTCGTCCGCAATGAGCTCCATGAGCACCATGCTCGGTAACGGCAGCGTGCAGCTCAACTTGTACGGCGAGGATCTGGCTAAGCTCCAAAAGGCAGCCGCGGATATCGCAAAGAAATTCAAAACCATCGAAGGCGTAGAGAACACCGACAGCGGAATCGGCGCGACCTCGCCCGAAATCAAAATAACGGTAGATAAAAAGAAAGCCGCGCAAAAGGGACTTACCGTCGCGCAGGTATATCAGCAGGTAGCTGCTGCCGTTGCGGAGGAAAAGACCGCGGTTACCTTAAAGAGCGCTGACGGCGGCAAGCTCGACGTAGTCGTCATCAAGGACGACAAGCAGAAGATAGCCGCCGACGAGGTGGGGGATATCAAGCTCGATTACACCGACAAGGAGGGCAACAGCAAAACGGTCAAGCTCTCCTCGGTAGCCAAGGTAACGCGTGCTCAGAGCATGGATATCATCGACCGTATCGACCAAAAGCGTTATCTGACCGTGGAGGCGACGCTCAAAAAGGGCGAGTCGCTTACCGCAGTGACCAACAGGGCAAAGCAGGTTATGGACGGCTATAAGCTGCCGGAGGGCTTTAGCTATACCTTTGAGGGCAGCGACAAGCAGACCATGGAGGCAATGCGCCAGCTGTTCCTTATGATGCTGCTCGGCGTTATCATGATCTATCTTATCATGGTGGCACAGTTCCAAAGCCTAAAGGCTCCGTTCATTATCATGTTCACCATACCGCTTGCGTTTACCGGAGGCTTCATCGCGCTGATTTTGACGGGCTTTGACGTGAGCGTAGTGGCAATGATAGGCTTTATTATGCTGTGCGGCGTTATAGTTAACAATGGTATCGTGCTGGTGGACTACATCAACCGCCTGCGTGTGCAGGGAAGAGAGCGCCGCGAGGCTATAGTCGAGGCAGGCAAAACGCGTATGCGCCCGATATTCATCACCGCTCTTACCACAGTGCTCGGACTTTCGGTCATGGCGCTCGGTATCGGTACGGGAGCAGAAATGATGCAGCCGCTTGCGGTAGTTTGTATCGGCGGTCTGCTGTACGCAACATTGATGACGCTGTATATCATCCCCGTCGTCTACGACCTCCTCAACCGCAAGGCTCCCAGAAAGATAGAGCAGGAGGAGCTTACGGAGATAGAGGAATGAATAGTGAAAAAATTAACGATTAACAATTAACAATTAACAATGAAGGTCGTGCAGACAGCGCGGCAAGATTAAAAACCACGGTTCCCGACTGTAATATAGATTTTTCCCTTGACAAGCCCCTATACTTGTGGTATAGTATATAAGCCGCATACTGTGGGTCATAAGAAATTCTGAGAATTCACCCACGGGTAGCGAGCCCAAAGTAAAGGATTGAAACCATGTACGCAATTATTCAAACAGGCGGCAAGCAGTACAAGGTAACTCAGGATGAAGTTATCTTTGTAGAAAAGCTCGGCGCTGAAGCAAACGACACCGTATCCTTTGACGTTGTAGCCGTTGGCACCGATGACGGTATCAAGGTCGGCACTCCCCTTCTGGACGGCGCGAAGGTTACAGGCGAGGTTCTGAAAAACGGCAAAGGCAAGAAGATCAGAGTCGCCACCTACAAGCCCAAAAAAGGCGAGAAGAGAGTTAAGGGTCACAGACAGCCTTACACTCAGGTTAAGATCACATCGATCGAAGCATAATGATTTCGGTCACCTTTACGGTCAGCGGTAATACGCTTACGGGGTTTCATATAAGCGGACACTCGGGTTATGCCGAGGAAGGCAGCGACATCGTTTGCGCTGCAGTCAGCTCCGCTTCACTGATGGCGGCAAACACCATCACAGAAATCCAAAAGCTTGACCCCGCGGTTTCCGTAAACGACGGATTCTTAAGCTTGGATCTGTCACAGGAGGAGGCAAAAGCCGCAGAGGTAACGCTCAGCGGACTAAAGCTCCACCTAAACGCTCTTTCCAAAGAGTATCCAACATTTATTAAAGTAGCTATTTCGGAGGTGTAAGGTATGCTTAAAATAAACATTCAGTTATTCGCTCATAAAAAAGGTATGGGTTCCACCAAGAACGGCCGTGACAGTGAATCAAAGCGCCTCGGCGTAAAGCGCGCCGACGGTCAGAAGGTTCTGGCAGGCAACATCCTGGTTAAGCAGAGAGGAACTCACATTCATCCCGGCGTAAACGTTGGCAAGGGTTCCGACGATACCCTGTTCGCAAAGGTTGACGGTGTGCTCCGTTTTGAGCGCATGGGCAAGGACAGAAAGCGCGCAAGCGTTTATCCTGTAGAGCAGTAATAAAAGCATGAGGGTGAGTCGCGTACTCACCCTTTTCTTTAATGCGGAATTCCGAATTGTATTGCGCCATCGGCGCATGATGGAGGTAATCATATGTCGACAAAAGAACAAATTTATCAGTATATCGAATCGATGTCCGACGAACAGCTCAAGGGTTTGCTCACCATGCTGACCGGTTATGCGTCCGTCGTTTCGGAACAGCAGGACGACGCTTATTGCGCTAAGCTGTATGAAGAAGCCAAAGGAGAAACAGAGGATGGCGCAGTTTCTGTTGAAAGCTTTGCGGATGAGCTGGGGATCAGTTTAGCATGAAATACCGTATTGAAATACTGAAAAAGCCGCAAAAATTCATTAAAGCACAGCCGCGCAATCAGCAGGAACGACTTTTAAAAGCCATCTACAGGCTTCCTGACGGAGATATAAAGCCGCTTGCCGGTTATCAAAGTGTTTTCCGTTTGCGCGTTGGCAGCTACCGTGTAATATACGAGATCAAAAACGACGTTTATATAATAACCGTTGTGAATATCGGCAATCGAGGACAGGTGTATAACCAAAAGAGGTGAAACTATGTTTGTAGATAAAGCGCATATAAAAATAAAAGCCGGCGACGGCGGCGACGGCGCGGTTTCGTTCCACCGCGAAAAGTACGTTGCGGCAGGAGGTCCCGACGGCGGCGACGGAGGCAGAGGCGGCAACATCGTTTTTTTGG
>CAMHCD010000133.1 GCA_946183545.1 uncultured Clostridia bacterium | reverse complement strand
GGTGAAAATGTCAGGGGATAAAAGGATGAGCAATAAACAAAAATCCAATGCTGAGGTGAATTTTCAATTCAAGCTATTGTCTGCTGTCGGAATTTTTATTATCGTAGCCGGGCATTGCTACAAGGGTGGATTTTCACTTTTAAGCAATTGGTTTCCGAACTATAGCTATAATATAGCGCTGTTTGTGTTTATCTCGGGATATTTTTATAATGAAAAGCACGATAATAAGCCTTTTGCATATATATTTAAGCGCACAAAGCGCTTACTATTTCCGGCATATATTTGGAATTTGGTATACGGTGCTTTGGCTTGGATATTGCAACAAAATGGCTTTGAGTACTGGAATAAGATCGACGCATATAGTTTATTTATTATGCCGTTTGTAGACGGCGAAGAGTTACATTTTAATCTCGGTTCGTGGTTCGTTTATCCGCTGTTTTTGGTATGTGTAATAAACGTAGTGTTGCGACGATTGCTTAAAATTCGAAATTGGAATAATGATTATTTTTTGCTTGCGGTGTATCTTTGCGGTGGTATGGCGGCGATTTATTGTGTCATTTACTATCAACCAATTAATCACGGAGTTATGAAGCTGTTATTCCGCACATTGTTTATGCTGCCTATGTATCAGCTTGGCAGGTTGTATAGAACAAAGCTGGAACAGTATGATACGCTAAAAAATCCGATTTATTTTGGCATACTTTTCGTTGTTCAATTAATTCTGGTGACGTTTTTTCATAACTTGGAATATTTTCCATCATCTATGACAAGCTTTAACAACGGTTTGATTTTGCCGTATGTTACTGCCGTAACGGGAATTGCGTTTTGGCTGCGCGTGTCGCGTATCCTTGCGCCTGCTGTCAGCGACCGACGGTTTGTCTGCCTTATTGCGGATAATACGTATCACATTATGATCCATCATATGTTTGGGTTTTGGTGTGTCAAAATGTTTTTTTATGTATTGTATGAAGTGTTCGGCTGGTTTGACGAAGCATTGTGGACTCAAATGTTTCAGAATTTTTGGTGGTATTATTTGCCGAAGGGAATAACGGAATACGCAATCGTTTATGTCGCAGGCGGATTTGTTGTTTCCATTTTGATAGGAAAGCTTAGTTCATCAACAAAGATATTTTTCTATAATCGAATAATAAAGCGTAAAGTGTAAGGGGTCGGCAAATAGCTGACCCCTTTGATGATCGTAAACCAAATTGTATTAGATGTGGTTGATATTATCGTTAAGTATGGCAACAACGTTTGTTTTGCCGTTAGACTTTAAAACAACGCACTGATCCGCCGTAGATGAAGATTACCGAAATAATAAACTTTTCCAAAGGCGGAGTTAAATGGGAGGCGGAGTTAAATGGGCTCGAAGTCGGCTACGCCGTGCTTGCAGAGCGGACAGATGAAATCATCGGGCAGCTCGTCGCCCTCGTAAATATATCCGCAAACCTTGCAGACCCAGCCCTTTTTGCCTTCGGTTTCGGGCTTGGGCTTGACGTTGTTCTGGTAATAGGTGTAGGTCATTGTTTCCTTGTCGCTGAGCACACGTGCCTCGGTGACGCTGCAAATAAACATGCCGTGGGTGTCTAAGTCAATGTAGTCCTCCACCTTAAGCGACATAAAGCTGTTGATGTATTTCGGGAGGAACACCAGTCCGTTGTCGGAACGGAGCGGCTCGTAGTCCGCAAATTTATCGACGTTTCTGCCGCTCTGGAAGCCGAAGTTTTCAAATACGCTGAAAGGAGCTTCAACAGACAGGCAGTTTACATTCATAACTCCGGTGTTCTTGATAACGTGGTGAGAGTAGTTTTGCTTGTTGATGCATACCGCAACGCGGTTGGGGGAGTTGGTGACCTGAGTGACGGTGTTGACGATCAAGCCGTTGTCCTTTTTGCCGTCGTTGGAGGTGACAACATACAGACCGTAGCCAATGTTGAACAGTGCGGTCAGATCGTTCTTGTTAGCGGTTTCGTCGTGCTGCGCCAGATAATCCATGCACAGTTCTTCGGCGAGCGCTTCCAGCTGCTCGCTGCTCTGCTCATTGAGCGCGGACATGATCTTAACCGTAGTGTCGGTGTAGGTGATGTTCTTGCAGCCCTCCAGCATCTTCTTCATTACCTTAGCTGCCAGCGGAGCCCATGAGCCGTTTTCAATAAGTCCGATAGTTTTGTTTTGGAAGTTGCGTTCGGTCAGATGATTGATGAATTCGCGCATGAAGGGGAAGATCTCCGCGTTGTAGGTGGTGGTGGCAAGCACAATCCTTCCGTAGCGGAACGCGTCCTCAACAGCCTCCGCCATGTCGCAGCGAGCCAAATCATTAACAACGACCTTGGGGCAGCCCTTTATCCTGAGCTTTTCGGCAAGGATCTCCACCGCCTTTTTGGTGTGACCGTAAACGGAGGTGTAGGCTATCATAATGCCTTCGCTCTCTACGCTGTAGCTTGACCAGGTGTTGTAGAGGTTTATGTAATATCCGAGGTTTTCGGTCAGGATGGGACCGTGCAGGGGACAAATGATCTGAATATCGAGCGTTGCGGCCTTTTTAAGCAGATTTTGAACCTGAGCGCCGTATTTGCCAACGATGCCGATATAGTAGCGTCTTGCTTCACAAGCCCAGTCCTCGTCTACGTCAAGCGCGCCGAATTTGCCGAAGCCGTCAGCGGAGAACAGAACCTTGTCTGTGCTGTCATATGTTACCATGACTTCAGGCCAGTGAACCATAGGAGCAGCCACAAAGTGCAGTGTATGTGTGCCGAGCTCCAGAGTATCGCCTTCCTTGATGACGATCTGTCTGTCCTCAAAGTCAGTGCCGAAGAAGTTTTTCATCATGGTGAACGCTTTGGCAGATGATACGATGATAGCCTCGGGATAGTTGTTCATAAAGTTTTTGATGTTTGCGGAGTGGTCGGGCTCCATGTGCTGTACGATAAGGTAGTCGGGCTTTTTGCCGTCCAGCGCTTCCTCCAAATTGTTCAGCCATTCGTGCTTGAAGTTGCGGTCAACTGTGTCCATAACCGCGATCTTGCTGTCGCAAATGACATAGGAATTGTACGCCATACCGTTGGGCACATCGTACTGACCCTCAAAGAGGTCGATTTTGTGGTCGTTTACACCAATGTATTTGATGTCCTTTGTAATGTTCATATAAAACCTCCGTTTTTACAGCTCGGCTGTATTATCTACCATATTATAGCACAAAATTTTGACATAATCAATTAAAATTATTAAAAACGCTAAAAGTTTTTCGGGAATCACTATTTATTATCTACTGCATAGTATGTATTGAAACTCTTACGGGGTTTCAAAAAAGGGGAGATTTCTTGACAAAAAGGATTAAGAATCGAGTTGATGACGCATGGCAGTCGTAACGGTCAGTCAGGTAATAAATCTGGCACGATCGCTGGTGGGGGTTGATACCGACAGGACGCACTGCGATGTAATGAAGTGGTACGGCACATTTGCAGACGGCGTCAATGCCGAAGCCTGCTGCTGTGCAGGCATGATGTATCTGTTTTCAAAGCTTAACGCGCTTAATATGATCCCGGGCGGCAAGACCGCAAACTGCGGCACGCTTGCGGTCAACTTTTATAACGCGGGGCAGTTATACAAACCCTCTCAGGTCAGGGTAGGCGACCTTGTTTTGTTCTCATGGAGCGGTAATACAACGTCGATGTATCCGCTTAATACGCTCGGGTACAAAAGCTTTGATCATGTGGAGTTGGTAATTGAAGTCGGCAGCTCTACTATTCGCACTATCGGTTGCAATAACGGCGGCGCGGAGTGCGACGATTTTCAGTATAAAACGCGCAGCCGCAGCAATATTTCGGGCTGTTGCCGTCCGAAATACCGCACAAACAGCTCTTCGGTCAAGGAGGTGCAGACGTGGCTCAACAGCGCTTATAAGAGCGGTTTGATTGTTGACGGCATCTACGGGGATTTGACAAAAGCAGCCCTTATCATGGGCTTGCAAACAGAGCTTAACAAGGCATATAACGCCAAGCTTGTTGTAGACGGTGTATTCGGAACAAAAACAAGAGCCGCTGTCCGCAACATCAGCAGCGGAGCACACGGAAACTACGTTAAGGTGTTGCAGGGATTTTTAATGTGCCTCGGTTATGACACAGGAGGACTTGACGGTATATTCGGTGTAAAAACCACCTCGTCGGTCAAATCATATCAAAAAACACTGGGATTGGTAGTAGACGGCATTGCAGGTAAAGCAACCTTTACCGCATTGAGCCGTTAATTATAAACCGCGTGGCGGGTTTATTCCCCACACGCGGTCATTGCATTTAAATCAAATCCATGATACAATTAAGGAGCATTATAAGTGAGGGAGAGATGAAAATGTTACCGCAAGACCCGATGATTTTACTCAGCTACATAAACACCAAGTTGCGCGACGAATACCAAAATCTTGATACGCTCTGTGATGATTTACAGGCGGACAGAACCGAGATAGAACATAAGCTTGCCGGTGTTGATTATACTTATGACGAAGCGCTAAATCGCTTTGTTTAGACAGTGTTTTAAAATTGCTCAAGAAAAAATTAAAAAAATTCAAAATAATATGTGCAATTTTTTGTATAATGTGGTATAATAATAGAAATACAAACGAATGGGGGTTTTTCCATGAATAGAATTATAAAAGCAGTTGCTGCCAAGACAGCTTTAAAGGTTTGGCATATGAAAAGGTCAACCAAGATAGCGCTGGGTGTAACAGCTGCGGCTACCGTTGCCGCGGCAGGCGTAGTCGCTGTTAAGGTCCAGCAAGCTAAAAAGCAGGAACGCAGCGTTAAGAGCCTTATGGTTGAGGACGCTATCCGCCGTCTGCCTATCCGTTCCTCTGCGCAGGAATCCTATGAGGAAGCGCTGGAGCAGAGCAGCCGTCCTTATGTACTGCCCGATTTTGCCAGAAATACTATCGGCATGGCTGAGTATGATGATTTTACCGATACCTTTGTGCTGCAGCCAAAGGAGCGTTATTCGGATTACGTTATTTTCTACATCCACGGTCATAACTTCTGGGCGGATCCCTCCAAGGTGCATTTCCGCTTTTACAGGAGATTGGCTGACACACTCGGCGCGTCACTGATTTTGCCGGTTTATCCCAAGGCTCCTACATATCATGTTGCTGACGTTCATCAAATGCTGCTTGAGCGTTATCAGTATTTGATAAATGAAAAGAAAATCGATCCGCAAAACATCATCTTTGCAGGTGACGCAGCCGGCGGCGGACTTGTG
>CAMHCD010000132.1 GCA_946183545.1 uncultured Clostridia bacterium | reverse complement strand
CCGCGGTCGGTGACGATCTTATATCCTATTTGTTCCATCCTTGACGACATGCAGCGTATGCACTCCGCCGCCTCGTCGCCGGTGCATATCTTATTGTCATATATGGCGTAGTCCTTGCGGTGCTCTACGGGCGAAAGGTTGGGCATTACTACGTTTGCGCCGTGCAAAATACCCAGCTCCCTGCCTCCGGGGTGGATGGTGCCCAGCGCGGTGGTTGCCGGAAGCAGCACGCGCGGCAGCAGCAGCCGGATGATCGACAACAGCAGCAGCGTCATTTGAAGCGTGCCTGCAGGTTTGTGAGCAAAGGGCGTGTCCTTGTGCGGGATGAACGGTCCTATGCCGCACATCTGCGGCGAAAAATCGCACAAAAACAGAATGTCCTCCGCGAGCTCCCCGGCGGTCTGGTACGGCGAACCCACCATAAATCCCGCGCCGGTCTGGTAGCCTATCTCCTTTAGCCAACGCAGCGACTGCATACGCGTTTGAAGCGTCATTCCCTGCGGATGGAGCTTTGCGTAGTGGGAGGGGTCGGCGGTCTCGTGGCGCAGCAGGTAGCGGTCGGCTCCTGCCGCGTACAGGCGCTCAAAGCTCTGTTTGCCGCGCTCTCCCAGCGACAGGGTTATGGCGCAGTCGGGGTAGCGGCTGCGGATGTCGCGGACGATGTCGCACATCACCTCGTCGGTGTAGTATCCGTCCTCGCCGCCCTGCAAAACAAAGGTGCGGAAGCCCAGCTCGTAGCCCTGAGCGCAGCAGCTTAGTATCTGCTCCTTGGTCAAGCGGTAGCGCACGGCGTTTTGATTGGAGCGCCGCAAGCCGCAGTAAAGGCAGTCGCGCTTACACACGTTGGTAAACTCGATCAAGCCTCGGATATACACGCGGTTGCCGAACACGCCCTGCGCTGTCTTTTGCGCCGCCGCCCTAAGGGTCTCTGTTTCCTCCGGCGTTATGTTGTTAAGAAGATACACAAGCTCCTGCTTGGTCGGCGCGGTATGCGCGCAGATGGTTTGTATGATGTCGGACGTTTTCATATTACTTCTTTGAATACATGGTTTTGGCGGTCACGCCCTGCAATCTGCCGAGCCTGCCGGAGACGCTGTTGATAACGTCCTGCGGCGCGTCGATGACCACACTGATTATACTGATGTTCTTTTCCCGGTACGGTATGCCCATTCTGCCCACGACAAAGCTTGATACGTCGTGCAGGATACGGTTGATTTGATCCGCCGCCTCGGGGTTTTCTATGATGATACTGATCAATGCTACTCTTTTTTCCATAACTCCTACCTAACAAAAAGCGGCGTCAAATGACGCCGCCGATACGATACAATTTGGGTATAGTGCAAAATACCCTGATGTACGTTATCTTTGGGGTCAATATAATTTTCCCTTCAGGAACGCTTATTATTATAATTAATCATTCACTAAAAATCTCCGCCGGAGCTGCTTGAGGAAGAGCTTGAATCGGAGCTTTCGCTGCGGATAATGCGCGAGGTGGTGTGCTTGGTGACAAATACATCGTGCTCTTCGGTGAGCATCGTGTTGCTGTTCGCCTTGAGGTCGTATGTATTGAACTTGCCGTTGTACTTATACCTGCCTGCCGTGATTCCGAAGGTAGCGCCTGCCGCCACCAGACCGATCAGCGCGAATATCCACCAATAGTGCTTTAGCACATAACCCAGCTTATTGTCGCGCTTTTCAAGCTCCGGAGAGCCTTCGCTGTAATACTTTTCCACCTTGTCAACAAACGCGGCAGCGCCGTCAAGGTAGGTCTGCGCGTCCATGTTTTTGCGCAGCATTTTGCCGGTTTCGTCGATACGGCTGTCGGTAAAGTAATACTTAGCCTCGCCCGTGCCGAAGAAGGTGCCCTTGTTGAGCCCGGTGTTGTACACCAGCACAACGGCGTTTTCTTTAAAGCCTTTGTTCTTGTAGTAGTTGTCGCGGTAGTAATCCTGCAGGCTGTCGTCGTAGTTGACCGCGTTGGGGTCGGTCATTACAATAAACTGCCAGCCGGTTTTGCTGTTGCCCTCCAAAAGCTTGTCAACGAGGGTGTTTATGTCCTGATCCGTAAACACATTTGCCGAATCGTTGTAGGAGTATTGTTCCGTTGTTTGGCTGCCTGCGGCAAAGCAGATCGCCGCGGAGCCAAACAGCATCATAAGCGCCAACGCGAGCGCCGAGATCCCTTTTACTGTTTTATTGATCATAAGAAGAACATACCTCCCAACATTGCAAGTACAAACGCGGCAGCGCCGACGAGCGCCGAAGCGAGCGCGAGCTTGCCGGGATTGAGCGGCAGCTTGCCGTAGGTTTTGCCGGTTTGACCGTTGATGGCAAAGAGCAGGATCTCGTCCTTAAATTTATAGGTCGTCACCCACACAGGCAGCAGCGCGTAGCTCCATGCCTCGAGGTCGGTTTTTTCGTCGAACTGGTTTACGGTGATATCGTCGTAGCCGTGGATGGTGTTGCGCAGCAGCTGCTCCGCGTATTCATGCATCCGCGCGTCTACCTTTTCCTTTACGTCCTGCTTGCCCAGGTCGCGCTTTTCCGCCGTAAAGCCGGACAGATAGCTCATGGCAAAGGGCTGCATTTTGCTTACGTCAAATGGATGCACGCCGCTGAGCATGGCGTTGAGCTGCTTGTTCTGCTGCTTTTTCATGGCGTTGAACTTCTGCTTGTCCGCCTCGGTTTTGACGTTCTTAATGTCCATTTGCTCTTTTTGCGCGTCCTTTAGCATATTGTCGTTGTCGCCCGCAAGAGCGCATTCCGCCACGTTTTCTATTACCAAATTACCCGCGCGCGAAACGTTATATATACTGGTTTCGGTGTATTCGGTGTTGCCGGAGGTCCATGTGTGCCTCTTTTTACAGGTGGCGAGCATATGAGCTTCCTTTTGCTGGTTGACGTACCAATACGGAAAGTACACGCCGCTGAATTTATCAAAGCGATCCTTGGACGCAAAGCCGCCCGGCAGGAAGTGACGCTTTTTGCACAGCGCCAAAAACCGGTCGATAGCCTTTTCCTTGTTGAGCGCAAACGGCAGCACCGCGTCGGGGGTGTATTCGCCTGACAGTCTGCCGCCCAAAACAACGGGGTTGTTGCAGTAGAAGCAATGGGTCGCCGCCGTGGTGGCAGAGGTCATGACCTCAGCGCCGCAGGACGGACAGGTGTACAGCACAAACTCGCCGTCCTCGGAAGGACGTGCCTGCTGCTCCTGCTCCTGAACCTCCTCCGCGTCAACCTTCTTCTCCTGCTGCGCGTACAGCTCCTGGACCTGTTGCGGAGTGAACTCCGACATGCAGTATTCACAGGTAAACTTTTGTTTGTCGGGGTTGAATTTTAACGGACCGCCGCATGCCGGGCAATCATAATTCATTGTTGCCATAGCTTATCCTCTCTAATGGGTCGAATTGCGCCCGACGACCGCCGGGCACAAGTAACTGTTATCTTTTTATCTGTTACGCCTTGGTGCCGCACTCGGGACAGAACTTTGTGGTTTCGCCCAATTCGGCGCCGCAGTTGGTGCAGAAGCGCTTTTTGGGAGCAGCGGGCATCGGTTTGCCGCACTCGGAGCAGAACTTGCCCTGGTTCACCGCGCCGCACTCGCATGTCCAGCCGCCCTGTGCCGCCTGCTGCTGAGGCTGCTGCATAGGCTGCTGCTGTTGAGGCATCTGCTGCTGATACTGCTGAGGCTGCTGGTTGTTGTACTGGGGATTCTGCATGTAGCCGCCCATAATGTTGCCGCCTGCGTTCATGCCCATGCCCATGCCGAGGAAGCCCATTCCCGCGCCGTTGGCGTTGGAGCCTGCGTCTCTGAGACCCTCGGAGATATTGCCCGCAACGTAGCCCTGCTGAACCGCGGCGTCGCTGAGCATTGCGCCCTTGTTGCGCATATTGATAAGGTCTTGGCTGGTCTTGTCGTAGGACGGGGGATTAAGACCCACCGACTGGATCTGGAAGCCACGGGTGTTGCTCCACTCCTCGTCAAGAGCCTGAGCCATATACTTGGCGATCAGCGGACCCTTGGAGGCGATGTAGCTTACGCGGTTGCCGTCAGCCGAATACTGGTTGATAGCCGCGCCCAACGCGCTGAGGAACTCGTCGTTGTACTGCTGATTGAGAGTTGTAAAGTCTACAGTCTCGTTATTTACGATGGCAGAACGCGGGATTACCTCCTGATAGAACTTGAACGGATCGGTGATCTTGATCGAATATGTACCGTGCGCGCGGATAAACAGCTCCGCGTTATAGAAGTTATCAAAATACTGAATGGGGTTGGGGGTGCCGAACTTCAGGTTTTTGATTTCCTGCAAATTGATAAAGAAAACATGCTGTTGATATGAAGGTGTGCCGGCAAACTTAACGCGCTCAAAGGCGTCCTTCAGCGAAGCGCCGAACTGACCGTTGAACAGCGAGGGCGCGGAGCTCATTGAAACGGTATACGCGCCGGGCTCGGCGGTATAGTCCACTACCTTGCCGTTGTCAACCAAAATCATAAACTGGTTGTCGTACACATGAATCTTTGAACCGTTGGAAACAACGTTCTCGTTGCCCTTGGTGTTGGAGCTTCTTTTATTTGTGATAATGCGTCCGGGACAACATACAACGTTGTCGCCCATGTCGGGCGCCTGTATGGCGTCAAGCCATGAATCCGCAAGGGTGCCGCCTATAGCACCGACCGCAGCTTTAATAATTCCCATAATTGATCCGACTCCTTTGAGTTTATTTGTCAGGCGAAGTATTTCGCCCGATATTCATTATCATTTTATACTATTTTGACAAAAAAATCAACACTTTTTTTATTTTTTACTTCGCGTACTCAACGTCGGGTATTTTGGTAACGTCGGTGTTTCGCGAGACAGAATAGAAATATCGGAAGCTGTGAGGTTTTTTACTCCGCGTACTCAACGTCGGGTATTTTGGTAACGTTTGTGTTTCGCGAGATAGAATAGAAATATCGGAAGCTGTGAGGGCAATGGAAATCACGTTTGGTTTAGAAGTCTTTTGGCAATGTCGCTTGCGACAATTCATGCAGCAGGCAATTCATGATGAAATCAATTCATGTGTGTAACACAATTCATCCAATTACCGCGCTCTCCGTTTCATCTAACTGCGGTTAGGAGCAGCGCGTAAGCAAAGCCTCCCTCTTTGAGGGAGGTGCCGAAGGCGGAGGGAGTTTGCACCGGTTTTTCGCATACTGCCGTTATTTGAGAGGAAACCACACTCCCTCAGTCGCTGCGCGACAGCCTCTTGCAGAGGCGGCACCACCTTTGTCGCTGCGCGACATTTCCTCCAA
>CAMHCD010000131.1 GCA_946183545.1 uncultured Clostridia bacterium | reverse complement strand
CTGATCAATAAAATCACAAACGAGGAGCGCTGTATCGTTTCCGATATAGCCGGAACGACGCGCGATACTATTGATACTCTCATCGAAAACAAGTTCGGCAAATTCAATTTTACCGACACCGCGGGACTGCGCCGTCAAAGCAAGATATACGACGATATTGAAAAATACAGTATTCTGCGCGCAAAAATGGCGATAGAACGCAGCGACGTGTGTGTTATCATGATCGACGCAGCCGCCGGGATCACCGAACAGGACACCAAAGTGGCAGGCTTGGCGCACGATGCCGGCAGAGCATGTATTTTGGCGGTCAATAAATGGGACGCTATTGAAAAGAACGACAAAACCATGAACGAGTTTCGCAAAAAACTTGACGCTGATTTTGCTTTTATGTCCTATGCTCCTCAGGTGTTCATATCCGCAAAGACAGGACTGCGGCTCGATAAGCTTTTTGAAAGCATTATCCTTGCCAATGAGAGCGCTTGTATGCGTATCCGCACAGGTATGCTCAACGAGCTCCTCGCACAAGCTACCACACGCGTTCAGCCGCCGTCTGACAAGGGCAAGAGGCTCAAGATATTCTACATGACTCAAGCCTCCGTTAAGCCGCCTACCTTCGTGTTTTTCTGCAACGACAAGGAATTGTTCCATTTTTCCTATCAGCGCTATCTTGAAAACCGCATCCGTGAGGCTTTCGGCTTGGAGGGCACGCCTGTAAGAATCATTATAAGAGAAAGGGGAGAGAAGTAATGGATCCGATCATTTCCACACTTTCACAAAGCTTTGGCAACTACTGGTGGTGCTGGCTGTTGGCGCCGGTTATCGCTTATCTCTTAGGCAGCATCAATCCCGCTATACTTGTCACAAAAATCGCTACCAAGGGGCGTCAGGATATTCGCAAAATGGGCAGCGGCAACGCCGGATTTACAAATGTGCTTCGCTCTGTAGGCAAGGTGCCTGCCATAATCACCATAGTGTGTGACGCTCTAAAATGCGTAATAGCCGTTATTATCGGCGGGTTGTTGTTTTCTATGATCCCTTCATCGGGAGATTCTGCCGTACATAAAGAGATGATCGCTAACTGCGGTAAATATTTAGCAGGTATCTTCTGTATTCTCGGCCATTCATTTCCTCTTTATTTCCACTTTAAGGGAGGCAAGGGCGTTGTGTCCGCAGCGGCGTTAATGCTCACAGAGGACTGGCGCGTCTTCCTTTTGGTGCTTGGTACTTTCCTGGTTTTGTTCCTGCTGACCAAGATCATTTCAGTGGGAAGTATCGCCGGAGCGGTTCTGTACGGACCCTACACCTTTATAGCGACCTTCTTCTTTGACCGTATCCCATACGGCAACGAGCTTTCTATCGGTTATGTTGTGCTGTCTACATGTGCGGCGCTGATCATCGGAGTTTTCGTAACCGTAAAGCATAAGGAAAACATACAGCGATTGCTCAGGGGAGAAGAAAAGAAAATAACCGCCAAGAAATAATCATATAACAGACGTTCTCACGAGCGTCTGTTTTTTTGAATAATGCTTGATTTTTTTGTACAAATGTAGTAAAATAAACATTGTATTTGAAGAACTTTATGAATCGAGGTAAAATATGGCTGATTGTATTTTTTGTAAAATCGTAGACGGTTCCATTCCGTCAAAAAAGGTTTATGAGGATGATCAAATCCTTGCGTTTTATGATTTGGAGCCGCAGGCTCCCGTGCATGTGCTGGTGATCCCCAAGCAGCATATCAGCTGCGCTGACGAGGTCGACGAGAGCAACTCCGGAGTTTTTGCGCATATCTTTGAAAAAATCCCTCAGATAGCGAAGGAGCTCGGCTTGACTAACGGCTACCGTATTGTCAACAACTGCGGCGATGACGGCTGTCAAAGTGTAAAGCATATGCATTTCCATCTGCTCGGCGGCACACAGCTCGGCGGCAGAATGGTATAAGGAGGAAGCTATGGATACCTATAAGATCAATATAGCGGGCGTTGAGCGCGAGTTGATAAAATATCCTGTTAACGATAAAATCGATATCGCCGCGTTTATCCTGTTTGGCGACGTTGAAGTAACCGAACGTGCCGCTGCCGCTTTGCTCGAAAAATGTCCTGAGCATGATGTTGTTGTTTCCGCGGAAGCAAAGGGAATCCCGCTCTGCTATGAAATGGCGCGTCAGGGCTGCCGTGAATACGTTATCGCGCGTAAGAGCATTAAGGTTTATATGCGCAACTGTACTGCTGTTACCGTTAATTCCATAACAACAAAACGTGAGCAAAAGCTGTATTTGGGTGACGACGACGTAGAATTCCTCAGGGGCAAGCGTGTGCTTATAGTTGACGATGTTATTTCAACAGGCGAAAGCCTCAAGGCGCTTGAAATGTTGATGGAATCATGTCAGGCAAATGTTGTAGGCAAGGCGGCGATCCTTGCCGAGGGCGACGCAAAGGACAGAGATGATATTATCTTCTTAGAGCCGTTACCCTTGTTTGAAAAGTGATTTGGGAGAACTAATATGAGACGACCGTTTGGATTGATTGGGCTGACTTACCTTTCCGTTTTAACGGTCGTTTTTTACTGCCCTCAGTTTTGGGTAAAGGCTGTTATTGTAGCTATGTCGGTTGCCGCTGTCATTGTTGCTTTGATCATTAAAGCTATACGGCCGAATGTTCACCGGACTTTGGCGTGGATAGCGGCTGCAATTACCGCACTTTGTGCCGTATCTGCCGTGTTTATCTATCAAAAAGCGGCAGTCGATCCGATCGTTGATAATTATTCTGATAAAGAAATAAAATTCACCGGATACATTTACAACGAACCGCAGCTTGGCGCTAAAGCGGTCAACTATATTATTCAAACAGAAACCATAGACGGAGAACCTGTAACAACAAAGCTTGCCATGGAAAGCTACAGTGGTTTAGAGTTGGAAGCGTTTGATTCGGTCAGCGGTACCGGTGTTGTCCATACTGCTTGCAGTACACGGGAATTGAGCAACGGTGTATTTCTGGATCTTGATGAAGGAGGATCGGACATTCGTAAAACAGGGGAGGGTCATCCCTCTGTTAATGCTCCTGCTTACTATGCGAGCCGCTGGGTGAACGACCGTATATCACAGTTCTTTAGAGGTAACGAAGCCGCTCTTGTTCGCGCGGTACTGCTCGGCGACAAACAGTCGCTCGATCCATCCATCCGAAGCGACTTTACACGCACGGGTACTTCTTATTTGATCGTGGTCTCGGGCATGCATTTGTCGCTGGTCACAGCCGGCTTTATGTTTCTGTGCCGAAAGATCGGCATGCGCCTACCTTTATTGATTTGTATGCTCCTGCTGATATTCAGCTATATGGCGGTAACGGGTTTTCCGCGTTCGGTCGTTCGCGCAGGTATAATGCATATTATAATAGTAGTCGGCTACTACCTGCCAAAAACACCCGACAGTGTAAACTCCTTAGGAATATCCGCACTTGTGCTGACTATACTTAATCCGTATGCGGTCGGAGACGTCGGAATGCTGTTATCCTTCTCCGCCACACTCGGCATAGTTTTATGGGCAACGCCGCTCTATCATTTCCTGCTGCGTTTTACACGCCTGACAAAGCTTTATTCAATTCTGAATAAACGCGCAAAAGAGCAAGCCAAAAGAGAAAAATCAACGCGCAAGACCCGCGCTTTAATGCGGCTTTTGAAGATACCGTCAGCCATATTAGCGGCATTATCGGTATCTGCTGCGGCATCCCTGTGGGTCATTCCTGTTTCATTGTTCGCGTTTGGAAAAATCTCTCCGTTGGTTGTCATTATTTCACTGGTAGCTACGCCGCTGACTACGCTTGTGCTGTGGTTTTCGGCTCTTACAGTAGCATTGTTTTGGTGTCCGTTTTTGCCGTTTGCGCTTGCGTGGTGCGCAGATCTGTGTTGTAAGCTGCTTATTTGGGTAGTGTCGTCCTTTGCAAAGCTCCCGTATGCGCAGATAAACGCGGATGAGCCATATTTCTATGTCTGGCTGGGAGTTTCTGTTCTGCTCGCTTTGGTCGGCGCTGTTATCCGTTACCGGGAGCTGTATGTTCCTGCAGCTGTAACTCTGTCGTTTGTGACGCTGCTTGTCGGCTGGTCGTTAAGCGAGCTGTATGCCGACCGCACTCCTTATTTGACTGTGTACAGCGACGGTACCGGTGTTACGGTTTCAGTCACCCGTGGACATGCGCTCGCCTTGTTGAGCTGCGGCGGAAGTCATCGAAATTATCATAATACCGAAGAAGCTCTGTTACGCACTTCAACAGTGATAGATACGGTTATTATTCCAAAATCGAATTATTCTCACGCACGCTATTTGAATTATTTTTATGATACATTTGACGTATCGCAAGTTTTGGTATATGATAATAGCAACAGTACGGCGGATATAGAGTGGGATTCGGCGCGGTTCTTTTCGTCAAATCAATCCTTTAAGGTTCCGCTCAACTCTATGGTGACCGACGTTGTTTACGCCAATGAAAAAACCGCCTGCCAGTACATAGAGTCGCCATCCGTCACGGTTTTGTATCTTACCTCGGGCAGTGATATAATGGATTTGCCTCCCGAGCATCGCGATGCCGACTATGTTATCACCGAGGGAATGCCGAAAAACCTGTCACAGCTTTCGTGCCGTAACTTATACTTTACAGGAACAAACGCTTATTTTGACCGTTACCGGGAGTCATTTGAGAAGGTCAGTCAGCATGTGGGATCCATTCGCGGTCAAACCGCAAAGATCCCGTTATCATAATCACCGGAGGACAGTATGCCCGTTATTACCGAAGCAGAGCTGAAAAAACAAATAAAACAAAAGAATTTTTCGCCCGTGTACGTCATCCACGGCTCAGAGCAGATGTTTATCAAACGCTATACCGAAAAGCTTACCGAGGCTGTAACAGGGAAGCACCCGTCTGACTTCAATTATCATCAGTTCAGCGGCGACGTAAATCTTGACGAGCTGGCGGCAGCCATGCAGATAGTACCTTTCATGAGCGAATATAACTGCGTACTTGTCAGCGATGTTTTCCTTGACAGCATGGACGCGGACAGTGTGGCGCGGTTTAAGGATATTTGCTCGCAGGCGATTGACGGTACGGTTCTGATAGTATCCATGCCATCCTACGTCCCAAAGAAAAATGCAGCTGCGCTTAAAGCGATAATCAAATTCGCCTCAAAGAACGGTTCCGTATGCGAGTTCAAAGAATCCTCTCCGATGCAGCTCGAGCGATTTGTGGCAAAATGGGCAAATGAAAACGGAAAACTGATTTCGGAAATCAATGCGTCAAGGATCGTACAAAACTGCGGAACTGATCTAAACCTGCTGAAAAACGAGGTGGAT